>SZOV01000097.1 GCA_030263375.1 Deltaproteobacteria bacterium PRO3 | reverse complement strand
CCGATCAAGTAGGTCACCATCACCACCAAATAGAGCTGTCCCAGCACGGCCTCCATCGAGACTAGCATCCGGCTCCAGGGCGAGGCGGGCATGATGTCGCCGAAGCCGAGGGTGGTGAGGGTCGTGAAGCTGAAATAGATGAAATAGTAGAGCTCCGAGAATAAGTGTTTGCCCCGGGCGGGAAGGTTGAAGAGGCGCTGGTCGAAGAAGAAGGCGCCCGGGTCGAGGTCTTGAAGGAAGGAGTAGACGAAGGCCCAGATGAAGCCCAGCAGCAGATAGATGCAGAGGGCCGCGAAGATGGTGTTGGAGGTCGGCGCCCGGCTGCGAATGACGTGTCTCAGCAACAATCCCGCCGTATATATAAGGTAGAGCCCGTTGACCGCCGTCCCGGTGAGGATCAGCAGGTGGTTGGAGACGGCATGGCTGGTCCAAGTCAGGGCCTGGGCCAAAAGCACCAGGGCGAGGGCCGTGACCGCCAGGTGCTTGCGGTCGCTGACCGCGAAGACCCCCATGATCAGGACCAGGGAGAAGGCCAGGTCGAGGAGGACGATCCCGACCACCTCGGTCGCGATCAAGGGGTGGATGAGATAGGGGAGCAGCAGCGCCAAAAACAGGAATAGGAAGCGCCGGCGGAAGATGGCGTCGCGCAGCTGGAGGAGTTGGGCCTTCAAGGGCCCCGAAGATGCCAAAGCCCCGCCGGGCTGTCAACGCGAGGTCCGTGAAAATTCCAGACCCTTGCCGGCGAAAAATGAAGCAACACTTCAGGTCGTGGGTAGTCCCGGGCCGCGAGATTGTGTACAAATAGGGCCGGGGAAAAAGCGACGGCCCGGCCCGGGGATTTCGGGGGCATTTTTCAAAATACCTTCTTGAAATCCATAAATTATGTGTGGCATAGAGCTATCCCTTTTGCCTTTTTTGAGATTCTGGACACATTTTGAGGATTTATGGACCGGCAAGAAATCCGCAAAAAGCTTGAAGAAAATGGCCTTTACGATCCGCGGTTTGAGCACGATTCATGCGGCGTCGGTTTCATCGTCCACATGAAGGGCAAGAAGTCCCACGACATCATCGAGAAGGCCCTGCTCACCCTCCACCACCTCGAGCACCGCGGCGCCTGCGGCTGCGAGGTCAACACCGGAGACGGGGCGGGCATCCTGATCCAGCTTCCCCACGCCTTCCTGACCAAGGTCTTTGGCCAGGTCGGGATTAAGCTTCCGGAAGAGGGGAAATACGGCGTCGGCACCCTGTTCCTCCCGCAGGACCCCGAGCAGCAGAAAAAGGCCGAGCAGATCCTCGAGCACGTCGTCGCCGAGGAGGGACAAAAATTCCTGGGCTGGCGTCCGGTGCCGGTCGACGCCTCGATGTTGGGCAACATGTCCAAATCCGCCATGCCGTTGATGAAGCAGTTCGCGATCGGCATCGGCGACAAGGGCCCCAACCTGCCGGGGCCGGCCGACGACGCCTGGGAGCGCCGGCTCTTCATCATCCGCAAAGTTTTCGAAAACGCCGTCCGCTTCTCCCGGATGAAAAACTGGATGGACGTCTACATCCCGTCCCTCTCCAGCCGCACCCTTATCTATAAGGGAATGCTGACCTCGGGGCAGGTAAATCCCTATTTCCCCGACCTCTCCGACCCCGACATGGTGACGGCGATCGGGCTGGTGCACTCGCGCTTCTCGACCAACACCTTTCCCAATTGGGAGTTGGCGCATCCCTTCCGCTACATCGCCCACAACGGCGAGATCAACACGCTGCGCGGCAACATCAATTGGATGCGCGCCCGCGAGGCCCTCTTCGCCTCGCCGCTCTTCGGCAAAGAGATCAAGAAGGTCCTGCCGGTGGTGCGCGAATTCGGCTCCGACTCGGCGGTCTTCGACAACGCCCTCGAGATGCTGGTGCAGGGCGGCTACTCGCTGCCGCACGCGGTGATGATGATGATCCCCGAGGCCTGGAGCGGCCACGAGACGATGAGCCGCGAGAAGAAGGACTTCTACGAGTACCACAGCTGCCTGATGGAGCCCTGGGACGGCCCGGCCTCCATCGCCTTCACCGACGGCCGGATGATCGGCGCGGTCTTGGACCGCAACGGGCTGAGGCCCAGCCGCTACTACGTCACCAAGGACGACTTGGTCATCATGGCCTCGGAGGTCGGCGTCATCGACGTTCCGCCCGAGCAGGTCCTGCTCAAGGGCCGCCTGCAGCCGGGCAAGATGTTTTTGGTCGACATCCAGCAGGGCCGCATCATCGACGACGCCGAGCTCAAGCACGGCCTCGCCACCGCCAAGCCCTACGGCGAGTGGCTGAAGAAAGAGCTGGTCAAGCTCGAGGAGCTGCCGGCCTCGCCGCACCTGCCCGAGCCCGACCACGCCACCGTGACCAAGCGGCAGGCGATGTTCGGTTACAGCGTCGAGGATATCAATTTGTTGATGCGGCCGATGGCGGCCAACGGCGAAGAGGCCATCGGCTCGATGGGCACCGACACGCCCTTGGCGGTGCTCTCCGACAAGCCGCAAAACCTTTTCAATTATTTTCAGCAGCTCTTCGCCCAGGTGACCAACCCGCCGCTCGACGCGATCCGGGAAGAGATCGTCACCTCCGTCGACACGACGATCGGGGCCGAGGGCAACTTGCTCGAGCCCAAGCCCGAGAGCTGCCACCAGATCAAGCTGAAGAACCCCGTCGTCGACAACGACGAGTTGGCCAAGCTCAAGCAGCTGGCCGACAAGCCCTATCGCGGCTTCAAGTCGCGCACCCTGCCGATGCTGTTCAAGGCCTCGGAGGGCGCGAAGGGGCTGGTGGCGGCGGTCGACGCCCTCTGCGCGGCGGCCAGCACGGCCATCAAGGACGGCTGCAATGTCCTGATTCTTTCCGACCGCGGCATCGACCGCGACATGGCGCCCATCCCCAGCCTGCTCGCGACGGCCGGCGTGCACCACCATTTGGTGCGCGAAGGCACGCGCTCGAAGGTCGGCTTGGTGATCGAGTCGGGCGAGCCGCGCGAGGTGCACCACTTCGCCCTCCTGGTCGGCTACGGCGCCGGGGCGATCAATCCCTATTTGGCCTTCGAGACCTTGGACGACCTGATCCGCGACGGCGTCCTCGAGAACACCGACCACAAGACCGCCGAGCTCAAGTACGTCAAGGCGGTGAAGAAGGGCATCGTCAAGGTCATGTCGAAGATGGGCATCTCGACCATCCAAAGCTATCGCGGCGCCCAGATCTTCGAGGCCATCGGGCTCAACAAAGACCTGATCGACAAGTACTTCACCCATACGGCCTCGCGCATCCAGGGCATCGGCATCGAGGAAGTCTGCCAAGAAACCCTGAAGCGCCACCGCAGGGCCTTCCCCGAGCGGGTCGGCGGGCCCTTGTTGCTCGACGTCGGCGGCCAATACCAATGGCGCCGGGGCGGCGAGTACCACCTGTTCAATCCGGACACCGTGGCCAAGATGCAGGCGGCGGTGCGCGGCGACTCTTACCAGGACTTCAAAGAGTATTCCAAGGCGGTCAACGACCTCAGCCAGGGACTCTGCACCCTGCGCGGCCTCTTCGAGTTCAAGAAGGGGAAATCGATTCCGATCGAGGAAGTCGAGCCCGCCAAAGAGATCGTCAAGCGCTTCAAGACCGGCGCCATGTCCTACGGCTCGATCAGCGCCGAGGCCCACGAGACGCTGGCCGTCGCGATGAACCGCATCGGCGGCAAATCCAACACCGGCGAGGGCGGCGAGGATCCGCTGCGCTTCATCCCCCTGCCCAACGGCGACTCGAAGAACAGCAAGATCAAGCAGGTCGCCTCGGGGCGCTTCGGCGTCACCAGCGAGTACCTGGTCAACGCCGAGGAGCTGCAGATCAAGATCGCCCAGGGCGCCAAGCCCGGCGAGGGCGGGCAGCTGCCGGGACACAAGGTCTATCCCTGGATCGCGAAGGTCCGTTTCTCGACGCCGGGCGTGGGCCTGATCTCGCCTCCGCCGCACCACGACATCTATTCGATCGAGGACCTGGCCCAGCTGATCTTCGACCTCAAAAATTCCAACCCCCGTGCCCGCGTCAGCGTCAAGCTGGTCGCCGAGGTAGGCGTGGGCACGGTCGCCGCCGGCGTCGCCAAGGCGAAGGCCGACCTGGTGCTGATCTCCGGATACGACGGCGGCACGGGCGCCTCGCCGCAGACCAGCATCAAGCACGCGGGGATACCCTGGGAATTGGGCCTGGCCGAGACGCAGCAAGTATTGGTGATGAACCGCCTGCGCGACCGGATCACCGTCGAGGTCGACGGCCAGATGAAGACCGGCCGCGACGTCGCGATCGGGGCCCTGCTGGGCGCCGAAGAGTTCGGCTTCGCGACCGCGCCTCTGGTGGCGATGGGCTGCATCATGATGCGCGTCTGCCACCTGAACACCTGCCCGGTCGGCGTCGCCACCCAAGACCCCGAGCTGCGCAAGAAGTTCGCGGGCCAGCCCGAACACGTGGTGAACTTCTTCTTCTTCGTCGCCGAGGAGCTGCGCGAGCTCATGGCCGAGCTGGGCTTCCGTAAGGTCGAGGAGATGATCGGCCGCTCCGACCTGCTCGATTTCAACCGCGCCATCGCGCACTGGAAGGCGAAGGGCCTCGACTTAAGCCCGATCTTCGAGCGGCCCCAGGTCGGCCCCGAGGTCGCCACGCGCCGCGTGACCGAGCAGGACCACGGGCTCGAGAGCGTCCTCGATTACCAATTGCTCCCCAAGGTGAAGAAGGCCGTCGAGACCGGCGAGAAGCTCGTCGTCGCGAGCCCCATCACCAATCGCAACCGCACCACCGGCGCTATCATCGGCAGCGAGGTCTCGCGCAAGCACGGCTTCAAGGGCCTGCCCGAGGACACGATGACGCTCAAGTTCCAGGGCTCGGCGGGCCAGAGCTTCGGCGCCTTCGTCCCCAGCGGGATGACGCTGATCCTCGAAGGCGACGCCAACGACTACGTCGGCAAGGGCCTCTCGGGCGGCAAACTGATCGTGTTTCCGCCCAAGACCTCGACCTTCGTGCCCGAAGAGAACATCTTGATCGGTAACGTGGTCCTCTACGGCGCCACCGGCGGCGAGGCCTATTTCCGCGGCGTGGCGGGCGAGCGCTTTTGCGTGCGCAACAGCGGCGCTAAGGCCGTCGTCGAGGGCGTAGGCGACCACGGCTGCGAGTACATGACGGGCGGCCACGTGGTCGTGCTGGGGAAGACCGGCCGCAACTTCGCGGCGGGGATGAGCGGCGGCACCGCCTTCATCTACGACCCCAAGAACGAATTCAAAGCCAACTGCAACCTGGACATGGTCGATCTCGAGACTATCCACGAGGACGGCGACATCGCCCTACTCGAGGAGATGCTCGAGGACCACGTCGAGTACACGGACAGCGCGGTGGCCAAGGCGATCCTCAAGGACTTCGGCAAGGCCCTCGACTCCTTCGTCAAGGTCATGCCGAAGGACTACAAGCGCGTGCTGATCGAGGCGCAGAAAAAGATGGCGGAGTTGAACATCACGCTGGAGGCCGCGCTGTATGGGTAAGATCACGGGATTCATGGAGTACCACCGGGACCACTATCCCGAGCGGCCCGTCCAAGAGCGCGTCCGCGACTACCGGGAGATCTACAAGGAGTTCCCCGTCGAGCGCTTGCGCGTCCAGGGTGCCCGCTGCATGGACTGCGGGATCCCCTTCTGCCACCAGGGCTGCCCGCTGGGCAACCTGATCCCCGACTGGAACGACCTGGTCTATAAGGATCGCTGGCGCGAGGCGATCGAGCGCCTGCACGCGACCAACAATTTTCCCGAGTTCACCGGCACGCTTTGCCCCGCGCCCTGCGAGGGCTCCTGCGTCCTGGGCATCAACGACAAGCCGGTCACGATCAAGTATATCGAGCTCAACATCATCGACCGCGCCTTTCAGGAGGGCTGGGTCGTGCCCGAGCCGCCCAAGAAAGAGACCGGCAAGAAGGTCGCCGTGGTCGGCTCCGGCCCCGCCGGGCTGGCCTGCGCGCAGCAGCTGCGCCGCGCCGGGCACCAGGTGACGGTATTCGAGCGCAGCGACCGCATCGGCGGCCTGCTGCGTTACGGGATTCCGGATTTCAAGATGGAGAAGCACCGCATCGACCGCCGCCTCGAGCAGATGAAGGCGGAGGGCGTAGTCTTCAAGACCAACGCCCACATCGGGCAGAACGTCCCGGTTGAGGAGCTGCGCAAGAGCTTCGACGCCATCGCGCTGTGCGGCGGCGCCAGCCAGGCCCGCGACCTGCAGGTGCCGGGCCGCGAGCTCAAGGGCGTTTATCTCGCGGTGGACTACCTGACGCAGGAGAACAAGGTGAACGCGGGCGATAAGGTCGCCGAACAAGTCGTCGCGACCGGCAAGAAAGTCATTATCCTCGGCGGCGGCGACACCGGCGCCGACTGCCTGGGCACGGCGGTGCGCCAGGGCGCGGCCTCGATTCAACAGTTCGAGCTGCTGCCGCGCCCACCCCTGGAGCGCGCCCCCAACAATCCCTGGCCGCAGTGGCCCGTGATCTACCGCACCTCGCCCGCGCACCAAGAGGCCATCGAGGTCTACGGCGGGAAGGACGTCCGCGATTATTCCATCCTCACCAAGAAATTGAGCGGGGAGGGCGGCGTTCTGAAGAAGCTGCACGCCGTGCGCCTCGAGTGGGTGGCCTCGCCCAACGGCGGTCCGCCGCAGATGAAGGAGGTCGCGGGCAGCGAGTTCACGATGGACTGCGACCTGCTGCTCTTGGCGATGGGCTTCACCGGCTCGGAGAAGCCCGGCATGCTCGAGCAGCTGGGCGTGCAGCTCGACCCCCGCACCAACGTCGTCGCCGACGCCAACTACATGACCAGCGTCCCCGGCGTCTTCGCCGCCGGCGACCAGCGCCGCGGCCAGTCGCTCATCGTCTGGGCCATCGCCGAGGGCCGCAAATGCGCCCGAGGGATCGACCAGTTTCTGATGGGCGAGAGTGAGCTGCCGGGGTGAGGTATTTCCCCGGGATAGATCTTTCTTGGCGATTTTCCAGAACTTCCGCATAATCAGGTTTCTGTTTTTTACATGCGGGAGGTTTTCATGCGTCGCCTATTATCGTTGTCGTTCATCGCCGTTTTGGTGCTCTTCGGGGTCTTTGGCCAGACCCAAGAAGCCTGGGCCAAAGACAAGGCCCCCAAGGAGTACCAGCAAGGCAAGCTTCTCGACATCCAAGAGAAGAAAGACAAGACCACCACCTACACCACCACCAAGCAAAAGGACGGCACCACGGTCACGACGCCGACCACGACCGAGCAGAAGCACTATTTCATCACCGTCCAAGTGGGAGATCTGGTCTACGTCAGCGAATACACCCCGATGTTCTTCGGCAAACCCGGAGATTGGATCGTCGGCGACCCCATCGACGTGCGTTTCGACGGCAATAAGATGATCCTGCGCAAGCCCAACGGCAAGGAGTTGAAGGCCGGCATCCGCAAGCGGATCCGCGCCTCGGAATACCGTCCGGGCGAGTAGTCGCCGCGAGGCGGGTGATGGTTCAGGGCGCCAAGAGCTTGACCCGCCCCAGGCCCGTGTTGCCGAAGGTCTGGTCGAAGCCGCGCACCTCGATCTCGTATTCCCCCTTCGGCGGCAGCTTCAGCTCAGCGGCGAAGCGGCTGGCCTCGCCCGCGTAGCCCAGGCGAAAACGCTCCACGACCTTTCCTTCCTTCAGCAATAGGCCCTCGAGGTCAAGCTTGTCCGCGTTCCACAGCCCGCCGGGCGTGATGGGGCAGCCGCACATCATCGTAACCTTCGCGCGAAGCATCGCCTTGCCTTCGCCCTTTTTCACCTCGGGCTCGGCCAAGTCCACCACCAGTCCCGGCATCTCCAACAGGACGGCGTCGCCCTGCCGCAGGTGCTTGCCCGGCAGCAGCCACATCGTGACCGAGGCCTCGTTGGCCGAGACCTCATGGCCCATCGGGCCGCGGGCCCGGATCTCGGCGTAGACGGGCTTGTCCAGGTCGAGGGTCGCGGCGAACTTCGCCGAGCCGCCGTCGGAGCGAGCCTCGCCGATCGCATGTGCGCGCCGCATGATGCGGTCGGTGTCGCCGGTCGTGCCCTCGGTCTTTCCCTGGGCGAGGATCTTGCCGACCGCGAGCTCTTTGATGGTGATCCGAGCTCCACCGATGTCGGTGCCGACGAACTTGGCCCCCTTGCTGATGACGCGCACCACGACCTCGGTGGGCTCGGCGCGGGCCTCGAAGGAAAGGGGCGCGAGGCAAAGCGTCACTAGGACCCAAAGGATTTGTTTCATGGCAGTTCCTCCTTGGATTTCGCCGTCAAGATAGCACAGAAGGACCGCGTGGTCACGGTTCGCGGGCGCGAGCGGTCGTCCAAAGCGCCACCATGCCGGCAATGAGGACCAGGCTCGCGGCGCCCCGACCATTGCTCCTGACGAGCGGGCTCGCGGCTTGCAATACGCAACCGCCGCCGTTTTCGGAGACCAAATAAGGGGGTGTGTCCCCTCCCGGAGTCTCCCCGGGGTTTTGCGGATCGGTGCTGGAGATCCCCAAGGGCCTCGCCAGATCGATCCGGCCGCCGCTGCGCATTTTGCCCGCAAGGGAGGGGACGGGATCGACCCCCGCCACGAGGGCTTCGGCCACTTCCCAAACCTCTAATCCCGGTTGTTGGGTCCACAGCAGCGCTGCGGCGCCCGCCACCAAGGGGGCGCTCGCCGAGGTCCCGGTAAAATATTGGTATTCGCCGCCGGGATAGGTGGTGAGCAAGGCCTCGCCGGGAGCGGCGAGGTCGACGCTCTTCGCGCCGTAATTGCTGAAAGGAGATAGGACGTCGTCCCGGTCGGTGGAGGCGACGGCAAGGATGTTGGCGTTGGGGTAGCTGGCGGGATAGGTCGCGATGCCGCCATCCGGGTTGTTTTCCACGCCGTCGTTGCCGGCGCTGGCCACCACCAGGACGCCCGCCTCTTCCGCGCGAGTCAAGGTCGCCGCCAAGGCGAGGGATGGCGCGCCTTCCCTCAAGAAACCCCAGCTGAGATTGAGGATGGCGGCTCCATGGGCGACGGCGTAGTCGATGGCTGCGATGGAGTCGGAGAGCCGGCCTCTGCCGTCCGGTCCGAGGTTCTTTAGGCACATCACTCGGGCCTTCCACACCACGCCGGTCACGCCCAGTCGGTTGTTTCCGGAAGCGGCCAGGATGCCGAAGACCATCGTCCCATGGCCGTTGTCGTCGTCGGGATCGGGGTCGCCGTTCACGAAGTCCCAGCCGCGCATATCGTCCGCATACCCGTTTCCGTCGTCATCTCGTCCATTATCGGGAATTTCCTCCAAATTCTCCCAAAGGTTTGGCGTGAGGTCGGGATGGGCCGCGTCGCAGCCCGAGTCGACGACGGCCACGGTCAGGTCCGGCGCTGAGGTGACGTGATCCCAAGCCCTTGCCGCGTCGAGCTCGATCCATCCGGAGGAGAACTGCCACTGCAATTCGAAATCGGGATCGTTGGGCTCGGCATGGATCTCGACTTCCTCGTCGACTTCCACGAATAAGACTCCCGGACTTTGACGCAACCGGGCCGCGGCGGCTTCGGGATCCTCGTCCGGATCGAGTTCGAGGATCTCGATGGGGCTCGAAGACAGAAAACGCGCCTCGCCCGCTTCCGAGGCGCGGGACGCGAGGGCTTTCCCATAATCCGCTTCCGAATAGCCCACCAACAGCCGGGGCCGGTCGCCGGACTCGCCCTTGGCGGGTCCGGCGGCCAGCGTCCAAAGTAAGGCGGCCAAGGCCGGCCGGGAGAATTTTTTCAGAATTTTCAAGAATTTCATGTTTCCTCCGACAGACTGACGCCGCGAAATTGCGGCCCTGTATGAAGGAGAGAATAGCCGCGGATAGGGGCGGGCCCCATCGGGGAGAGACCGATTGTGTTGTAGAATAGGAGGCAGGGGCGTTGTCGGAAGCCGTCCGACACGCAAGGGGCGATTAATCCACCAGTCCGTGCGAGATGGCGTAATGAATCAGCTCGGCGTTGTTTTTCAGGCGCATTTTTTCGAGGATGCGGCTTCGGTAGGTGCTGACGGTCTTGACGCTCAAAGAAAGTTCGGAGGCGATTTCCTTGGCGGCCTTGCCGGAGGCGATCAGGCAAAGGACCTGGTATTCGCGGTCGGAGAGCAGCTCATGCGGGGGACGGTCGGAGGGACTTTCCAGGTTCAAGGCGAGTTTTTCCGCCAGCGAGGGGCTCACGTACTTGCGTCCGGACAAGACCCGGCGCACAGCCTGCATCAGTTGCTCGGGCGCCATTTCCTTGGTGAGGTATCCGGAGGCGCCGGCCTTGAGGACTCGGACGGCGTACTGATCTTCCGAATGGACGCTCAAGATCAGGACGGGCAGCCGAGGACGCTCCTCCTTGATTTCCTTCAGCACTTCCAGCCCGCTTTTGCCCGGCATCGTCAGGTCTAGGACGACCAGGTCCCAGTTTTGTCTGCGGACCATGTTGAGGGTCTCATGGGCGTCGCGTGCCTCGCCGGTCACACGGATATCGGGGGCTTCTTCCAAGATGTTTTTTAAGCCGCGGCGCACCACTGAATGGTCGTCGCCGATCAGAATTCGCAGGATGGGTCCCACCTCCTTTCGGGCGGAGCCGTGCTGGCGAGCGGAACGCGGAGTAGGGCCCTCGTGCCCGCTCCGGCCCGGCCTTCGAGTTCGAAGGATCCGCCCAGCAGGTAGGCGCGCTCCCGCATGCCCAGCAGGCCCAGCGATTTGGAATGCGAGCTTTCCTCAGCGGTGATGCCGCGCCCGTCGTCTCGGACCTCCAACAGGAGGCCTTCGCGGTCCGTCGCCAGCCGGACCTCGACGCGGGAGGCTTGGGCATGTCTCGCGACGTTGGTCAGGATCTCCTGGAAGATTCGAAATACCTCGGTGGCCCGATCCGTGTCGAGAGACGCGTCCTTGAGTTCGCTGAAAAACGCACAGGCGATTCCGCTGCGCTTTTCGAAGTCTTGGGCCTGCCATTCCATCGCGGCGATCAATCCCAAGTCGTCCAAGACCCCGGGCCGCAGCTCGGTGGCGATCCGGCGGACTTTGTCGATGGTTGCGTCGACCAAATGGACGACCTCCCCCAATTTATCCGCGCAGGCCGAGGGGTCGTATGGTTCCTCTCGGCGACGAAGCTTCGCTTGGATCCAACATAGGTCCATTTTCAGGCCGGTCAACTGCTGGCCCAATTCGTCGTGGATTTCCCGGGAGATTCTGGCCCGTTCTGCTTCCCGCACCTTGTTGAGGTGGGCGGTAAGCCTGCGAAGGTTTTCTTTGGATCGATTCAGTTGCGCCTCGCGGCCGCGCAACAGCGCCTCTGTGCGGCGGTGGACGGCAAGCAGCTTCTGCAGCTCGAGATTGGCGTCGGACAATTCCGCCGTGCGCTCCCGTACGGTGGCTTCGAGGTTTTCGCGGGCCTCCCTCAGTTCCGTTTCCATGCGCCGGTGCTCGGTCACGTCGAAGACGGTGGATCGGCTGAACAGATAACGCCCCCGGGAGTCGCGCACCGCGGTGGAGTTCAACAGCACCGGAAGAACCGTTCCATCCTTGCGGATCAGGTCGAATTCGAGCTCCTTGACCGACCCGCTCTCCTTGAAGGCCGCGAACCTCCGGCGCGTGGCCTCCCTATCTTGCGGGCGGAGAAGGTCGAAGAAGGTTTTCTTGCCGATCAACTCATCGCGGCCGTAGCCGAGCCATTTGAGCTCGGTTTCGTTCACGTTGAGAAAAGTTCCTTCGGAATCGAGGGAATGATAGCCGCAGGAGGCGTGGTCGAAGAGATCGCGCCAAACTTCCTCGGCGAGACGGCGTTCGGCCTCCCTCCGGCGAAGGGAACGGAAATGAAGACTTAAGACCGCCGAGAAGATCGCGATCCAGGCCAAGATCATCAAGGCGATGCCCGTCTGCGAGCCGTAAAGGCCGTGTTTTTCCCCCAGCCACCGGAGATATCCCAACGCGATAGGCAGCAGGATCGCACAAAGGAACAATTTTCCTATCGAGTCCGATATCGGAGGCGTGCTGTCTCGTGTGAATCCGCGAATGGCTAGGTTTTTCGGTGCAGTCCCCTTGTATCTTGAAAAGAGCCTAAATTAAGTCACAAACAAGGGAATCCGAGTGAGAAAGAGAAAGGACAACCTGCCTGTCCCCCTGGGTCTTAAGA
>SZOV01000096.1 GCA_030263375.1 Deltaproteobacteria bacterium PRO3 | reverse complement strand
GAGATCGCCCGCGCCGAGGGCTGGGGCCCCGTGACGGCGGTAATGCTGCCGGAAAACCGGGCGATGCAGGAAATCTGCCAAAGGCTCGGCTTTGCGCTGGCCTATTCGGCGAAGGACGGCTTTTATCGAGCCCGTTTGCCGCTGGGGTAAAATCTGACTTCCGTCATGGCCAGGCGCCCGGCGCCGGGCCATGATTTCTCAAGAAAGGAAATTTATGCCCTCCAAGAAAAAGACCAAACTCGCCCCGAAAAAACTGGGAGACGACCGCAACGAGCTCGCCGTGAAGCCGCGCAAGCTCAAGGGAAATTTCAAGGAATCGCGCGACGTGCGCGAGGATCGTGGAACCCGCCAGACGAAGTTGAGCCGCCGCAAGTGAAGCCTAGGCGCCGAAGAGCGCAGCGAAGGCGTCGCGATGCCGCCATGCCAGGATTCCCTCGCAGCCCAGAAGCGCCGCGGCCAGCGGCAGGCCCTTCCGCGCCAGGAAGAGATGAAAACAAAAAATATTGACCAAGACCGGCGCCAGCAGGACCAGGGCGAAGGGAACCCAGAGGTTCAGCAGGAGAAGAACGGCCCCTAGAAATTCCACGGCCTTCCAAAGCGGCGTCATGTAGCCGGTTTCGGAAAGCGCCCGGCGAAAGGCCTCGGCCCTCGGGGGAAGCTGGGGGACGGGGAGAAATCGCAGGATGCCGTTGGCGCCGAAGACCAGCAGGAGGAAGGCCAGGAACCATCGGCACAGAACGATCGAAGGAGAGTCGGTCGTCATGGGTCATTCCTCTTCGGAAGCGGTGGCGGGTCTTGTAAACATCTCGGGAAACATCGCCTTTACCCACAGGCCCACCCAGGTGGATTCCAACTCCGTTTTTCTCTTCTCCGTCAATTCGTGCAGGCGGCGCGCGGCGATCCGGTCCGTCTCGCGCCAAGGCGCTTCCAAAGAGCGTCGCACTCCTCCTTCCACCGGAAGGGACTCGATCACCTGAGCGGCCCACCATTCGTGCTGAGCCCAGATGGTCAGTGCCCGCAGGGCCTCCGGATGTCCGTTTTCCGCGGCCAATAGGAGGCCGGAAAACCAATACCCGGCGTTTTTTCGCACGGGCAGGGATAACTCCAGCTGATAGGGCGAGGCCGCCTCGAGATAATAGGCATAGGCCAAGCCCGCGGGGACAAAGCCCTCGAGAGGCGCGGGGCGGACCGACCCCTCGTGGCGGTACGCGGAATCCTCTCGCTCCGGAATATTTCGGCCCGCCTGAAGATTTTTCAAACTTATTTCATCCCAGGTCCTCAGCCACTTAGCTCGGTCCAACCTTAGAAATCCTTCCGTCACCTCGATCGAATCGGTGGGGAGGTAAGGCAAAAGACGCACCAGCAGGGGAAATAAATCCCTTCTCACCCGCGCCTCCATGGCCGTCCTTTCTTGGCGAGGCACCCCGTAGTCGGAGACGACGCGGGGATCGTCCAAGATTTTCCAAAAGGCCTTCGTGCCGGCCTCGGCCAATTCGGTGGATCCCGACAATTCGACCGCATCGACGAAGATGCGCGCCGCCTCCAGGCGCAGGGCGTGGGGGTAACCGCCCGGACGCCGCAAAGGCCGAACGGAATCCACCATCGCCTGCTTGGAGACCGTCGGGTCGAGAAAGACGCCAAGCACCTGGAGGACGGAGTCAAGATAGGCGAAATCTCCGAAAGTGAAAATTTGGTCCAATTCGGCCTCGCGCAACGCTTGCATGCGTCGGAAGGGATGGACATCCTTATCGGTGAAGTCGTTATACTCCGTTTCGCCGTGGCGAAATTCGAGTAATTTTTCCCGCAACCGCTTTTCCGCCTCGGAGGGGCGAAGCACCTCGCCTCCGATCAGCACCTCCTCGAGAAAATCCAAATTGGGGTGAGAAAAAGCGAGCTTCCTGATGGATTGGACCCAACGCGACTCGAGGTTCCATTCCGAAAGGTCCAGCGTCCGGATGGCGGCGATCGCCTCCGAGGAGAACAGCTCCCCAAACCAGGACACCGTCGCGTATTGGCCCTGCTTGACAATTTTAGGAGAGGAAAGGACCTGAAATTTTGAAAAATAAGGGAAGGTTTCCTTCCAATGGGAGATGTCTCCCCGACCCACGGCTTTTCCCAGCCCGATCCAGAAGGATCCCTCCAGGTCCCGTAAAAGGAAAACGCCGGGGTCCGAGATCAACCTGACATCCAAAAATTTCAGCTCGGAATATTCCGCTTGGAACCCGCTCGGCGCGGCCTTCTCGGCTACCTCCCCGCCTTCGCCCATCGCCGGCATCGCTCCGTAATTAAGGGTCTGGACCGAGCCTGGAAATCCCCTCACGATATGGACGACCCTTTGCCAAAGGTTTGGATCGGAACCCTTCGTGTCCGCCGCATAAACTTTGAAGGGCCCCGCATGCTCCGACCCGAGGCCTTGCGATGGCAACTCCGATTCGAAACCGCTTTTATCGCCTATGGTGTGGAATGCCTCCGCGCCGGAAGCCAAGGGCATGGCCAGGGAGTTCGGCGCCTCATACTTCGCGTCGTTGGCCGCCCGCTCGCTTGGATCCGCCGCTCGGCCGATTCTCGGAAGCGGCGTTTGATAAGCGCCGTCGTTGGCCGCCTTCACCCGCTCGATGTCGCCCCAGTCCGCCAAGCGTTCGGAGCGATACTCCAAGTCCCGCTCCACCATCCGGTATCGTTCGCCTCCCAGGTGATTCAAGATTCTACCTGAGGCCTTCAGTTGGAAAAACATCGCCAGCCCATCGGCCCACTCCTGCCCCCCTTCCTGCCAGGGTCTTAGGCCGGTTCGGGCTTCGAGCTTGTGACCCAACAGGATCCCGCCGTAGAGACCGACGTCTCCCGCAAATTTCTCCAATCGTGTATGACCCCACCCACGGCTCAATTGCCTCGACAGGCCACCCACGCCCTTCATCGCGCCTAGGACGAGGTAGCTCGACAAGAGCTCTTCCTTTAATCCAGGGCCTAACAACTTCTCGCCCCGGCCCCAACGCCCCACTACCGTGAACACCGGCGCCTCCAGGGCATAGCCCGCCATGCCGCCGGCCAATTTCATCCCCATGCCTCGGCCTAAATATCCCGAGCTACCGACCAACCGGCTCATCGTCGCCAGCTTCGTCGCCTTGTAGACGCCCCCGCCGATTCCCATCGCCAACAGCATCGCGGGGTCGCTCGCATCCCTGGCAAAGCCTCGCAGCAGGTGCTCGAAGCGCTGCCCGAAGGCCCCTTGGCCTTCCAATAAACCCAGGCGTTCTCGGGCCTTCTCCCGGACAATTTCCGTCCCATGCTCCGAGAGCCAGGCGTAGGCCTCGGAGGCGAAGGCGAGATTTCCGCGCAGTTCTTCTCGCATTGCGGCGTTCCATAGCCCCTGGCTACGTAATTCAGGATCGCTTTCTCTTTGTAATTGGAGCCACTCGGATGACAGGGCTTGGTCGCGGATCTTGGACAAGGAGGACTGATCCAGGCGTTCGGAATGGAAGGGGGCGTGTTTCTGTGACGCAGTTTCGCTTTGAGATACAGACGCAATTAGTTTCATAGCCTGCCCTATCGATGGGCTATTATCGCTCGAACTTTGCACCTGTTGCAGAAGTACTATTTATAGGACGCGTGGTTATATTTCGACGATATTCTACATGATACTTTGCCCATTCGGCCCTTACCTCAATAATAGGTCCCCCGCGGACGGGGCGCCGGGGTCTGGGATTTGCGGGAATTGGGATCCGCGGGCACGACCACGGTCGGCATGGACGCGGCGGCGGGCGTTGTAGCATCGACCTCGCCCGAGTTTTGGTTCGTCTGCCCTTCTGCAACGGCTTCGCAGGTCCTGGTGGGGACTTTCGGACGGTACTTATCCATACCCAACCATTGCTCCATCCTCAGGTAGTCCGCCTCGCTGAACCGGTCGGTCCAAGTGCTGCGCGTAGCCAGAACCAAGAGGGCCTTGTATTCCTCGATGGTCCGCGGCCTGTGAAAACTCACACCCTCCGCGGGGTAAACGGGCAACTGCAGGCAAGGAACTTTCTTCCGGGGAGATTGCGGCGCCGGCGTTGCGGCACCGTCGACCCGCGAAGGGGCTCGCACGACAATGGGCTGATCCGGCTCCGCTTGCGGACTTTGGACCGGCGCGGGCTGAGCCTGGACGGGAATCGTTTCCTCCGGCGCAGGAGCAGGAGGGGCAAAATAAGCGTTCACGTGAAAAGCGATGGTCATTTTTCCCTTACACTTTCTCTATCCCTGCCAAGAATATCGTCCCATCCTGCGCGCGGTTTCGGCAAATCGCTCGATTTTGCAGGTACTATTTATGGGACGAAACACTGCCCCGCCCACTGCGATAATCCCTTTGGTATGGGGGCGCTTCAGCGTCGGAATTTTCCTCGCTTTGCCGGCCCCGCCTTCAGATCGAGGAGCATTTCATGACCCCGCCAAAAATTTCCAATGTCAACATCGCACCCTTGGACTCCCTCCATCTGGAGAACCTGCTGGGTATGGAGGTCCATCAAGCCGCCAAGCAATTCCGCGGCACGGACCTCGTGCTGGACGTGCAGACCGGCGAACTGAATCGTTTGCTGGCGGGCGGAAAGGTCGAAACGACGAGCCTCGAGCAGGAAGCGGCATGGATCGATCTGCTGCGTTCTTCCGACGCCAACGGCGACAAATCGCTCGATTTGGAGGAGACCCAAAAGCTGATCTCCGCCAACCTGGCTCCAGAGCAGGCCGCCGCGATCGAAGTCGAGAAATTCCTGGGCAGCATCGACGACTTGATGAAGATGCGCTACGGGCCCCTTGCCGAAAACATGAGGGCCTTCGGCTCGGAGACCCGCTTCCAGCCGATGCTCGACGCGATCCGCCTGTATAACGAGGGCATTCGATTGGATGAATTGAGCCTGGCCCACCGCACCTTCGCCGCAAAGGGACTCGGCAAGACGGCGGTCAACATAGTGGGTTTCCTGCCTTCCCTCGCGAGAAACCTTTGGACGGAGAGTCCCGCCCTGGTCGGTGACGCCGCCGCGGAGGGTGCAGCCGAAGGAAAGTACCGAGAGCGCGAAGCGGTCATTGAGGCCTTGGAAGCCGCGATTGCAGCTGGGATCGAGAGCAAAGAATCCTGGGCGCTGAACGGCGATCTCGAGTCTGCCCTGGCCCTTCTTGATGAAGAAACTCGCGCCGTTCTAGAGGAAGAACTCTGCGCGACGAAGCTACACGGCATACTCACAACCGAGGATCCCAAGGAACGTTACAACGCCCTATACGACTTTGCCGTGGGCGAGCGTCCCGGCATTCTGGGTTACGGCGGCGGCAACAGCCGCATGCACGGCGGTTGGATGGAGAGCGCCTGGAATCTCAGCGGCAGGCGCAACAACGTCTCCTTCGCCAAGACCGTGCTCCGCTTCCTGTCCGTAAAAGCGGCCACGGACGATCCCGCTTTTGACGACGAACTCAGGACTAAAGCCCGAGAAGTCATTTCGGATATCGACGGCGATCCTCTTGCGGGTTTCGTCAATCTTTTCGCCGTGGGTTCCACCAACATCCTGGGAGGCCTGCAACTGATCGACGAACCCACCGAATACCGTAACTGGTCCGACGAGGCCGCCATGGACGGCGTCGGCAGGGCCGTCGACGGAGCTTTGATTATTTTCGCCTCGCGGCGAGCCTTCACCTTCCTAGGAGACGCCACCCGCCTCACCCGCGCCACCACCTTGAGACAAACAGCCCAAACCTGGTGGAAAAGCGCGACATTCTCCCGTCCCTTGGGTGGAAGCTCCTTGGGAAAAGCCGCCGTCGCCGCGGAGAAGGAAGCCGAGGCGCTCGGAGTGACGGCGACGGCAAGATGGTCTTCATCGAGTACTTGGGTAGATTTCGCCCTGAGGCCCTGGAATTACCTCAAAAAAGCAGGCTCGGCTTGGCTGTTCAAGGGATTGCCGCCCCTAAGCGGCGAGCAATTGTATTTGCTGCAAAAGACCGGAGCGGCAACTTCCAACGGATTGGATAGATTGACCCGCGGTGTCCTCATCCTCGGCATCGCCCAATACGCGGACGCGACCCTCTCCCCTGAATTCAATCCCTTCGAGCACGGCGGCAAAAGCTACGATGCGGAGGCCGATTTCGAAAGGTATCCCGATCCCACGCTGCCCGACCCGGCCCTCAACCGATAACGCCTCAGGAGATCCAAATGACGCCTCCCATTTCTTCCCCTAAATTTCCCGTATGCGAGGATTCCGAGGGCCATTCCCGTGAGTCCGCCCGCCTAACCTGTGAAGCAGAAGAACCTCTTGTCGGTCCGGACCTTGAGGGGCTTTCCCAAGGGCTCGCCGGAATCATCGGCTCGGGAGCCGCCTCCAGCGTCATCAAAGCCGCCCCTGCCAAGAACTTAGAGGGTGCCCTGCGAAGAAGTGGATGGAACATCGTCCGGCATCGCGACGACTTCGCGCCCGAATCCGAGACGAGGCAAGCGTCCGGGATTGACAACCTCAATTCATTAGCGCGCTTCTTTGAAGTGCAATCCTGGCAAAAATCCTCCGGAATCGCAGGCCTTTTCAAGGCCGGGCTATTTTGCGGTCTATCCGAGTTGTTCCGAGGATTCGGCAACCAAATAGATTTACTATACCATATGGACAGGCCGAACTTCTGAGGTCGCAACTTACTGACACCTTGCGATAACATCCCTTTGCAAACTCTAGCTTCACCATCAGAAAAGTATTTAGCGAAATTTTAATCGAAAGGAGATTCACCTATGATACCTATTATTTTTGCTGGCGCTGCGGTTGCGGCCTTTTTTCTTACAGGTTGTAATAATCATGATGATAGTCCGCCGCCCAAATCCAATACCGATCCCAACAAGGTGTTAAATGGCTTGAGGTCGCGAAACGAGTCTTCTTTTAAAATTGTCTCTGACACCTTAACCAATGCGCCTACAGGAACTCGCTTAGCCGTATCGCACGTTTGCCCTCTGGAGTTACCGCATTATCCTGGTATTAATAATTATTACACTGCAGAGGTTTGCCGCATCCAGATAGCAGAGTTTCAAAAAATAGTGATTGAAACATTTAGCCCTGATAATATTGTCGAGTGTAGTGTTGCCTATGCGGGTGGCATGGGAACCACGCAAAATATTCTCCAGAGCGTGATATGCACCATCAACAAAACCGAATTCAAAGCGGAAGTGTCCGATCCTAGATGATTGGGGAGGGAAATGGGTAAGAGATATAAGCATTTGACCATAGAAGAGCGAGAGCAAATAGAGCTTTTCAGGGAGGTAGGTAGCGCGGAAATTTGAACGAAACCGGAAGACGATAGAACGAGAGCTCTATTCTTAAAGTTGGCTTGGACGCGGATGCTTTCCCTTCGAACAACGCGACACTCACCTATGACCGATCCTGCGCGGGCCCGTTAAAAACCCTCACCGCCACAGGGAGACCGCAATTTTACGGGACCCACAATAGTTTTCCATAAAATTTGAGGACCAGTGAGTTTGCCCTTTCCCAACTGACCTGCCGGATTCCACTCTCCCTAGGTAATAGGGCGAGCCCTTCGGGGAAGTCGTGGGATCTTTCACCGGGGGCTTATCTCGAGGAAACGCCATCCTCCTGAACCTTGACTAGTAAATAGGAATGCTTAGGGATCCGAAGTCCCCAAACCTCCAACTCAAAACCCAGTGACTGGGCTTGGGAGGAGTTAAGGCTAATTATAACCTTTCTTTCGAGTCCGAATTTAGATCGGTAACTCAACTCGAAGTTGTAAAACTCACCTGTCTCGTTCTCCACGGAGGGGACCAGCAGAGAATCACCGAACCTCGGATCGCCTTTGGGAGTCAAGGTGCCATACACCGCCTCTCCGTCCATCAGCAAGGCATGGTGGCGGGCCTTCCAACCGTCGCTCTGCAGGCTGAGGCTGTCGCCCTGCGGTGAAAAGAGCGTCACCCAGGGCCGCTCCACCGTGGCCTTCCCCAACACCTTGAACTCCACGGCCGGCATGGGCTCGGTCGGGATCAGCAATCTGTCTCTCAAGATTTCCAGGCCCAAGGCCCTGGCGTTTTCGGAGTTCACGATAAGATCCAAGGTCGGGTATCTCCCATTCTCCTGATACTGAAGACGCAAGGAATAATAACCCTGTTGAAGCGCTTGAATCCGAATAGCGCCGCGCGAGGTGTTTCGCAGAGGGTCCGACTCCTGTCCCATCAGGCGTCCAACCACCGCCTTTGCCGACGAAATCCCCTGGGGGATGCCGCCCTCGTCGCTGATCCGCCGGAGGGATACTTGAATGCCTTGTCGGCTGTGGAGGGAGAGCCAAGTCATCTCCCTCGCCGCGGGAGCTTTCGGTTCCGACAAAATCATCCGATCCCCATAGGCCTCGAGGAAGCGATCCAAACGGGGAAGGGGCCGTTTCATGACCGCCCCCAGCTCCTCGCATTGCCCGATCAACACCCCGATCTCCCTGATTTGCTCGTTGTTCCAGGGTAATTGGCGGGCATAGCCTTCCAATCGTCCGAACCATCCCTCCAAGATCGTGTCTCCGGACTCCAAAGCGATGACTTGCCTGGACAAGATAGGAAAAGCCCGCGACGCCTCGGGCCAGACAAAACCCAGGTCTTCCCATTGGTCCCGTTCGATTTGCAGGATATGTCTTTTGGGATAGCCGGGTTCGTCTCGAAGGCTTTCGACGACGACCGTCAGCTGGCCCGCGTTGCGTCCCGTGGGGTTGAGAAAAAGCTCGGAAACATAGCTCGTCGGCATGACGCCGCGTCTCCCTTCCGGGAGCTCGGAGACCTGCAAGCGGTAGAGCCCCCTTCCATAATCCCTCAGGTAGGCCCAACCCTCTCCGCTGCGTGCCGGTTCTTTAGGAGCGGAACTCTTGCCGGGAACTTCCTTGGCCGCCTCCAACTTTTTGGTGACCTCGATTTCGATGCTTCTCCCCTGCTGCCTTCGATTCACTGCGACGGGCACCGCTCCGCTGTCGCCGTCGGCGGGTCCCTGGCTCGCCAAGACACGCAGGCCCCGCGGCGACGCCGGCTCGGATTTCAAGTGCGTCACTTCCCAACCGACCGCCATTTTAAGGTCGATAGCCTCGGCCTCGCGGTGCGGGCCGTTCGCCGCCGGCAGGATCTTCGGATATAGACCGTCGTTGGCCGCCTGGACCCGGTCGATCGCTCCCCATTCGGCCAAGCGATCCGCGCGCAGGTCCAGCTCCCGTTCGAGACCGCGATACCGCGCGCCGCCCAATTGGTTCAGGATCTTACCGGAGGCGCGAAATTGGACCAAAAGCGCCAGGCCCTCGGCCCATTCGGCGCCTCCCGGCCTCCACTCGCGCAGGCCGACGGCGGTCTCCAGGCCGTGACCCGCCATGATCCCGCCGTACATGCCGCCGATTCCGATCCATCTCTCCAGCGCGGGACGGCCCAGGCCTTGCGATAGCCTCGTCGCCGCCCCTCCCATGGCCTTCAATCCGCCCAAGACCAGGTAGCTGGACAGGAGTTCCTCTTTGAAACCTGCGTCGGAAATGCCGCGGCCGCCGCACCATCTTGCTACGGCCGTGAAGGCGGGCGCCTCCACCGCGAGACCCGCCGCGCTTCCCGCGATCTTCAGGCCCAGGCCCCGCCCCAGCGCGCCGGCTCCTCCGGCCAATCGGGTCATCGCCGCCAAACGCGTGGCGCGGTAGACGCCGCCGCCCACGGCCATCGCGAGCAAGGTCGCCGGATCGCCGGTCTCCTTCGCGAAGCGCCGGGACAAATCCTCGAATCGGGAACCGGCGCCGCCCATTCCATTGGCATGCGACAGGCTTTCCGCGGCCCGCGCGCGGGCCTCGACGCCCCCGTTTTCGGCGAGCCAGCCGTAGGCGCGAAGGGCGAAATCCGAGTTTCCGCGAGCTTCCTCGCGGACCGCGATCCGCCACAGCTCCGCGTCGAAAATGCCCTCGTCCGTTTCCCGGCCCAATGACTCCAGCTCCCTCGACAAGCCAAGATGCTCCTCGGAATTCGGCGGTAAAGCCCCCAGGACGGCGCTCAGGGCCTGCCCGGCCCGCGGCGTTTTCGGTGGATTTTCGGCATGAGAAATTCCGGGGCCGCCAAGGACGGCGCCCCGCCTCTCCAACAAAGTCGTCATTTTTTCCTTTCCCGTTACACTCTCGGCGAGTCGAGATACCACTGAACCTTTATTAACTGCTCACCTATCCTTCAACGCTCATCTTTGATTCCGGACGGCTCTTCGGACTCGGTGAGGCCTTGCGGCCGGTGCTTCCGGATGGCCAGATAGGGTCCCAGCACCCTGTCGGCGGCGAGGATCCTCTCGCAAGCCGCGCCCAACTCTCCGCCGGCGCCCATGCCCGATTTTAGCGCCTCTACCATTTCGGTCACGGCCACACCTTCCACAGTGAATTGGTTCATTTGACGGGCCTCAAAGAAGCCTCGCAGAATGCCCTCGGCTTCCAGAAGCAGCGACGGGTTAACCGTGAGTTGTCCCTTGAGCATCGAGTTGAGCTGAGCGTAGGCCGCTCGGATCTCGCGGTCGCTGTACCGGGCTTGTGAGCCCTTGCTCTCGGATACGGCGAGCCCTTCCAAAGACCCGGCCGAGGAGGCCTCATCGCGCGGTAACGAGGCCGCTTCGTTCTTTTCTCGCGACCCAGACTTTGCGACCCGCCGAACCTTTTGCCTCTGGCTTTCGGACCTCGCCGCCTCGTCGGCCATTTCTTCAGGGGTCCTCCTTTTTCTGGAAGGGCTTCGTTGCCGTTTCGCGGCCTGTTTCGTCCTTGCGCCCTTCGCCTTGCCGCCCTCCTTCGCCAGGGACAAGCTCGGGTCTCGCTTGGCCCAATAGGCCTCCCTTTGTGCGCGGCGCAACTCGCCCTCATCGGTCCAGGACAAGTCCTTGGGCTTCAGCATATCGGGCAATAATTTTTTGGCCCGAGGATGGCCCAATCCTGCCAGCGAGGTCATCAAGTTGATCACGAGCC
Source organism: Deltaproteobacteria bacterium PRO3 (assembly GCA_030263375.1). Taxonomy (NCBI): domain Bacteria; class Deltaproteobacteria; species Deltaproteobacteria bacterium PRO3. The sequence continues at coordinate 1,479 of SZOV01000096.1, read as the reverse complement.
AAGGCTGCTGGTGATACACCCTCTCGGCCTCCCGAAGGTCGGCTTCCCTCAAGTACGGCAATATTTTCCCGGAAACCTCCGGGGCGGCGGATTCGAGACGGCTGTTGAAATGCAGCAAGACTCGCGGCGGCTGCGGTTGGGAAAACAACTTCGCCAAGGCTTTGGCTTCGCCCTCGCCGGCTCTTTGAATGACCCGCGCCGACTCCTCATCGCCCGTCGCGGTTTCGGAACGCGGGGAAACGGGGTCCCTCGAGGTGCGTCGTCCTGTCCTGGATTTTACTCCAGTCTTGGACTTAGGGCCGCCGCCTCCCCCCGAATCCTCTCCTTGGGAGGCCAAGACGGAAAACCTAGCCGGGCCGGTCGGCTCCGGGCCCTCGGTCACGTTCCAATGCTCGCCGACGGCGGCGAGTGCCCAGGTTTGCTCGACTGCCCGGCGATGCGGTCCGTTGGCGGCCGGCTCGATGGGCGGATAGGCGCCGTCGTTCGCCGCCCGCGGAAGGCCAGCGAAGAGATTTTCCTCCGCAATGGTCCATTTTATTTCGATCTCGCGGCGTCTCATCCCGCCGGCCCGCGCCAACAAATCGCCCGAGACCTTGAATTGTAGCAAGGTCGCCAATCCTTCAATCCACTCGGTGCCCCCTATCCGCCACTCCCGCAATCCGATGGCGGTTTCCAATCCATGTCCTGTCATGATCCCGCCGTACATGCCACCATAGGCCAGGAGACTTTTGACTTTCGCGTTCTCTACGTCCTGAGACAGGCGCTTCGAGACGCCGCCCATTGATTTCAAACCACCCAACACGAGATAGGCGGATTTCAATTCCTCCCCCCATCCCGCACCAAAAGGTTCCTTTCCATGGCCGACCCGTGCGACCGTCGTGAAGACCGGGGCCTCCGCGGCCAACCCGACGAAGCTCCCTGCGAACCTCAGGCCCGCGCCCCTGCCGAACCACCCGACCCCACCCGAAAGCCTGGCCATCGTCGCGAGTTTCGTCGCGCGATAGACGCCGCCGCCCGCCACCATTGCCAGCAAGGCCGCAGGATCTCCGGCCTCCCGCGCGAAGCGGCGCAGCAGTCCCTCGGCCCGTTCGCCGAAGGAACCCTCCCCGCGCATCATCGAGAGTTTATTTTGAGCCGCGACGGAGACCTCGCTATCCCCATGCGCCTGAATCCAGGCAAAGACCTCGACCGCGAAGGAATTATTTTCTCGCGCCTCTTCCCGCTCCGCCATCCGGAATAGGCCTTCGAAAAATAACCGAGGATCCGATTCCAAACGCAATTGCTCGAGCTCTCGCCTCAGGCCACCAGCCTTTTCCAAAAGGGGCGCCATCCCGGCGTGATTCTGGGAAGTCCTCGAGTCAAAGCGAGGCGCGGCCTCGCCATGCATGGAGTGGGGACGAAGTCTCATAACCGTTCATTTGATGACGTTTTATCGCACCGCACGAAAATTCGTTGCCCAAGTACGATTTATAGGACCAA
>SZOV01000095.1 GCA_030263375.1 Deltaproteobacteria bacterium PRO3 | reverse complement strand
AGGGCCAGGTGCACCGCGAAAAAGATTGGAATTGGGGCGGCAGCGGGCAATTCGGCTGGGTCACGCGCTTTTAAAAAATCCTACAAAATGCATGGGTCGTGGTACTCGCCCCAGACCTCGCGCAGCGTGCCCATGATCTCGCCCACGCTGGCGTAAACTCTCACCGCGTCGAGGATCAGCGGCATCAGATTTTCACGGCCCTGCGCCGCCGCACGGATGCGCTCGAGACAAGACTGCACCTTCGCGGCGTCGCGCAAGGCCTTCACCTTGCGCAGGTTCTCGATCTGGGTGCGTTCGACCGCGGCGTCGATCTTCAATATCTCCAGCGGCTTTTCGTCCTCGGACAGGAAGTCGTTCAAACCGACGATCTTCTCCTCGCCGCTCTCCACCTTGCGCTGGTAGCGGAAGGAGGCCTCGGCGATCTCCTGGATCGGGAAGCCCAGCTCGATCGCGCGCACCATGCCGCCGACCTCGTCGATCCTTCGGATGTAATCGTAAGCCTTTTCTTCAAGGGTATCGGTAAGCGTCTCGACGAAGTAAGAGCCGCCCAAGGGGTCGATCGTCTTGGCGACGCCGCTCTCATGGGCGATGATCTGCTGGGTGCGCAGGGCGATGCGCACCGCCTCGTCGGTGGGCAGGGCCAGGGTCTCGTCCAAGGAATTGGTGTGCAGCGACTGGGTCCCGCCCAGGACGGCCGCCAGGGCCTGCAGGGCCACGCGCACCACGTTGTTGTAGGGCTGTTGTGCGGTGAGGCTCACCCCCGCGGTCTGGCAATGGAAGCGCATCCGCATCGACTCGGGCTTCTTGGCCCCGAAGCGGTCCCGCATCAGGTGGGCCCACATGCGCCGCGCGGCGCGCATCTTGGCGATCTCCTCGAAGAAGTCGTTGTGCACGTCCCAGAAGAAGCTCAGGCGCGGAGCGAAGTCGTCGACGTTCAGGCCGCGGTCGACGCAGGCCTGCACGTAGGCGATGCCGTCGGCGACGGTGAAGGCCAGCTCCTGCACCGCCGTCGCGCCCGCCTCGCGGATGTGGTAGCCGCTGATGCTGATCGGGTTAAACTTGGGGAGGTGCTTCGTGCAGTACTCGATCGAGTCGACCACCAAGCGCATCGAGGGTTGGGGCGGGAAGACGTAGGAATTCTGCGCGATGTATTCCTTCAGGATGTCGTTCTGAATGGTCCCGCTGATCTTTTCCATCGGGACGCCCTGCTTTTCAGCCACCGCGATGTACATGCAGAGCAGGACCGAGGCCGGGGGATTGATCGTCATCGAGGTCGTCACCTTGTCGAGGGGGATGCCGTCGAAGAGGACCTCCATGTCGCGCAGCGTGTCCACCGCGACGCCGCAGACGCCCACCTCGCCCCGCGCGCGCGGCGAATCGGAGTCGTAGCCCATCAGCGTCGGAAAGTGAAAGGCGGTGCTCAGGCCAGTCTGGCCATGCTCGATCAGGTAGTGAAAGCGGCGGTTGGTCTGCTCGGGGGTGCCGAAGCCGGCGAACTGCCGCATCGTCCAGAGCCGCCCGCGGTACATCGTGGGATAGACGCCGCGCGTATAGGGAAACTCCCCGGGCTTCCCGAGCTTTTTTTCCGGATCGAACTCCTTGAGGTCTTCCGCCTCGTAGCGCTCTTTCAGGGGAATGCCGGAGAGAGTGCTGAAACCCGCGGGGCGCTCGGCGGCGGAACGGCGCGGTTCGCGGGCGGGGCTGGGATTTCGCTGGGTCTTGAGGGCCATACCCCATTTCAAGCCCACGCGCCGTCCAAAGTCAACTGCTTCACTTTTGCCGGCCGGGGGGTATATAAGAGAAAATTCCGCCGGGTAAAACCAGCCCTTTGTCCCCGGCGTACCCAGTGCACACCCTAATTCGGAGGAACCTATGAAACGCCTTTTGCTCACCCTTGCCCTCGTGATCGGCCTCCCCGGCCTGGCCGCCGCCGCGGAGACCTACCAACTCGACGTCCAACAAAGCCAGATCGAATGGGTCGGCAAGAAGGTGACCGGCCAGCACAACGGCCTCGTCACCCTCAAAGGCGGCCAAGTCACCCTCGACGGCCAGAAGGTCACCGGCGGCGACTTCAAGATCGACATGAAGAGCATCAAGGTCCTCGACCTGACCGATCCCGCCGCCAACCAGAAGCTGACCAACCACCTCAACTCCGACGACTTCTTCTCCACCGCCAGCCACCCCGAGAGCGTCTTCAAGATCACCTCGGTGAAGGACTTGGGGGGAGGCAAGGCCGAGATCACCGGCGACCTGACGATCAAGGGCATCACTAAGCCCGTCACCTTTCCCGCCGAGCTGAGCTTCCAAGGCGACAAGATCAAGGCCACCGGCACCTTGAAGCTGGATCGCACCTTGTGGAACATCCGCTACGGCTCGGGGAAGTTCTTCCAAGGCCTCGGGGATAAGCTCATCTATGACGAATTCGAGCTCAAGCTTAATTTGTACGCGAAGAAATAATTCGGTGCGACCGGTGCGGGGGGCGCGGGGGTATTCCCCTCCGGCTTTTCCGAAACTCGCGGTCTATTATAGGGTCGTGCAGAACGCCTTAATACTGCTTGTGAGAGTAACGATTTAAGGACGCTCAGACAGTCGGAAAAGCCTCCGCGGAATACCCCCGCGCCCCCCGCACCGGTCGATCTATTATATTCGTTATTTTGCGGCCTCAGGGATTCCTGAGGCCGTTTTTCTTTGCCTTTTGCTTGCGATTCGTTTGAAATCTCGGCGAAGCGAGGACCCTCGATGAAAACACGCCTCTTCGCCCTTCTTACCTTGGCCCTGTTGGCCTCCTGCACCCCAATGTCCCAGCCCGAAGGCGGACGTGCAGTTCCTCCGCCGCACAGCGACGACAAGGTCATCGGCCGCAACCCGGACGGCAAGACCCTCTACCAAGGCGAACGCGGAGGCCGTTACTACTTCAGCGATTCGGGAAACAAGGTGTATATCGACACGCCCGACGACAAGATGGTCGGAAAGACGAAAGACGGACGCTTCATCTATCAGGGGCCGCGCGGCGGGATGTACTATTACAACGAGCGCGGGGAAAAGACCTACATCCAGCTTAATTATTAGATAGAAGCTAGAGAACTCTATCCGGCGCCAAGCCGAATTCCGGCGAATCCGCCCCTATTCTCGGCTATTGGATTTCTTTAATAACGTGCCGACAGATCACGAGGCGCTGGATCTCACTGGTCCCCTCGTAGATCTCGGTGATCTTGGCGTCGCGGTAGTGGCGCTCGACGGGATAATCTTTGATGTAGCCGTAGCCGCCGTGGATCTGGATCGCCTTGTCGGTCACCCGCATCGCGGTCTCGGAGGCGAAGAGCTTGGCCATCGAGGCCTCCTTGCCGAAGGGCTGGCCCTGATCCTTCAGCCAGGCCGCGCGGTGCACCAGCAGGCGCGAGGCGTCGATGTCGGTCGCCATGTCGGCCAGGTAGCCCTCGATCGCGCCGAATTCGTAGATCTTCTTGCCGAAGGCCTCGCGCTCGGTGGAGTACTTGCGCGCCGCCTCGTAGGCCGCCCGGGCTATCCCCAAGGCCTGCGTCCCGATGCCGATGCGGCCGCTGTCGAGCGTGCTCATCGCGATCGTGAAGCCTTGCCCCACCTGCCCCAGCAGGTTGGCCGCCGGTACCTCGCAGTTGTCGAGGACGATCTCGGAAGTCGAGGAGGCGCAGATGCCGAGCTTCTTCTCGACCTTGCCGACCGCGAAACCCGGAAAGTTTTTCTCGACGATGAAGGCCGAGATACCCTTGTGGCGCTTCTCCTTGTCGTTCATCGCGTAGACGATCATCGCGTCGGCGTGCGGGCCGTTGGTGATGAAGTTCTTGCGCCCGTTCAGGATCCACTTGTCGCCCTTCTGCACGGCGGTGGTCTGCTGGTTGGCGGCGTCGGAGCCGGTCCCCGGCTCGGAGAGCGCGTAGGCCCCCAGCTTCTGCCCGGAGGCGAAGGGCTTGAGGTACTTCTCTTTCTGCGCGTCGGTGCCGAACTTCAGGATGGGCCCGCAGTACAGGGAGTTGTTGACCGACATGGTGACCGAGGTCGAGGCACAGGCCGCGGAGATCTCTTCCAGGGCCAGGACGTAGGCCAGGGTGTCGAGGCCGGAGCCGCCCCATTCGGTCGGGACCATCATGCCCAGCAGGCCCAGCTCGGCCATCTTCGGCAGGTGGCGGCTGGGGAACTCGCCCTTTTGGTCCATCTCGGCCGCGGTGGGCGCGACTTCCTTTTGGGCGAAGGCGCGGGCCATGTCGCGGATCATCTTGTGTTCTTCGTTGAGTGAAAAATCCATAATCTGTCGTAGGGGCGAACCTTGTGTTCGCCCTCTTCCTCCGTGCAAAGGGGCGAACACAAGGTTCGCCCCTACATTACTTTCCTTTAAATTCAGCCTTGCGCTTGTCCAAGAAGGCCGTCACGCCCTCCGTGCGGTCCTCGGTGGCGAAGACCAACGGAAACACCGCCCGCTCCACCGCCAGACCGCTGCCGATATCGAGATCCGCGCCGTCGTTGACCGCGCGCTTGGCGAGCTCGATCGCCACGGGTCCCTTGGACATGATCTCTTTGGCGGTGACCTCGACATCCTTCAAGACTTCGGTCGCGCCGCAGACCTTGTTGACCAGGCCGATCTCGAAGGCCTCCTTGGCCGAGATCATCCGAGCGGTGAAGATCAGCTCTTTCGCGCGATTCTTCCCGATCAGCCGAGCCAGGCGCTGAGTACCGCCAAAGCCGGGGAAGATGCCCAAATTGACCTCGGGGAGGCCCAGCTTGGCGTTTTCGGAGGCGTAGATGAAATCGCAGGACAGCGCCAGCTCGAGCCCTCCTCCCAGGGCGAAGCCGTTGACCGCGGCGATGACCGGGCGACGGCAGGTCTCGATCATCCGCATGACGTGGTGGCCCAGGTCGCAGAATTCCTTCGCCTGCAGCGGGGTCATCTCTTTCATCGCGGCGATGTCGGCGCCGGCGACGAAGGCCTTCTCGCCCTCGCCGGTGATCACGACCACCTTGGCCTCGGGGTTGCGGTTCACCTCGTGCATCACGTTCAGAAGATCGAGCAGCACTTCCCCGTTGAGAGCGTTGAGGGCCTTGGGACGATTCACTTTGATGGTGAAGATTCCGTCCTTCGATTCGGTGAGAAGATTCTTGTATTCCATGCGAGATCGCCTTTCCAATGTAGGGGCGAACCTTGTGTTCGCCCTCCCCGCGGCCGGGGCGAACACAAGGTTCGCCCCTACGATTTATGAATACTTGTAGAAGCCGCGCCCGGTCTTCCGCCCGTACCAACCCGCCTCGACGTACTTCCGCAGCAGCGGACAGGCGCGGTATTTGGTGTCGCCGAACTCTTTATACATGACGTCCAGGACCGCCAAGAGCGTGTCCAAGCCGACGAAGTCGCAGAGCTCGAGCGGTCCCATCGGGTGATTGAGGCCCATCTTGACCGCCGCATCGATGTCCTCGGCGCTGCCGACGCCCTCGTAGAGGGTGAAGACGGCCTCGTTGAGGAAGGGCAGCAGGGTCCGGTTGACGATAAAGGCGGCGGAGTCCTTGGCCGTGACGACCTTCTTGCCCAGCTTCTCGCCGACCGCGCAGACCTCTTGATAGGTCGCGTCGTCGGTCTGCACCGCGCGGATCACCTCGAGCAGCTTCATCACCGGCACCGGGTTGAAGAAGTGCATGCCGATCACCTTCTCGGGGCGCTTGGTGACGGCCGCGAGGCGCGTGATCGAGATCGAGCTGGTGTTGGTTGCCAGGATGGCCTGCGGACCGCATTTAGCGTCCAGCTCGCGGAAGAGCTTTTCCTTGGCGGGGACGTCCTCGGTGATCGCCTCGATGATCAGGTCGACCTTGGCGTAGTCGGCGAGGTTGCAGGTCCAGCTCAGGCGCTTGAGGGCGGCGTTCTTGTCGTCCTCGCTCAGCTTGCCCTTCTCGACCAGCTTCGCAAGCTGCTTCTGCACCGTCGCGCCCGCCTTCTCGTTGTGCTGGGGCGACTGGTCGCAGGCTAAGACCTCGTAGCCGGCCAGGATCGCGACCTGCACGATCCCGCTGCCCATCTGTCCAACTCCGATGACACCGATTTTTTGCACCGCCATTAGGATCTCCTTCTTGTAGGGGCCGTTCGCGAACGGCCCCCAGCGGGAACCGAACGCCGATTAAAATTCAAAATAGGATTAAAGGCTCTCGACGATCAGCGCCACGCCCTCGCCGCCGCCGATGCAGAGGCTGGCCAGGCCGCGCTTCGCGTTGCGCCGCTTCATGCCGTAGAGCAGGGTCACCAAAATGCGCGCGCCGCTGGCGCCGATCGGGTGGCCCAAGGCCACCGCGCCGCCCCACACGTTCACCTTGTCGGCCGGGATGCCGATCTTTTTGTTGTTGGCGACCGCGACCACGGCGAAGGCCTCGTTGACCTCCCAAAGGTCGATGTCGGCGGCCGTCAGGTTGGCGCGCTTCAAGGCGCGCTGCATGGCCTCGGCCGGGGCCATCGTAAACCACTCGGGGGCGATGGAGGCCTGGTCTTGGGCGACGATCTTGGCGAGCGGCTTCAGGCCCAGCTCTTTGGCCTTCTTGGCGCTCATCACCACCAGGGCGGCCGCGCCGTCGTTGATCGAGCTGGCGTTGCCGGCGGTGACCGTCCCCTCTTTATGGAAGGCGGGGTTGAGCTTGCCCAATTTGGAGATGTCGCCCTTCCCCGGCTCCTCGTCGGTGTCGACCAAAATGGGATCACCCTTGCGCTGAGGCACGGGCACCGGGACGATCTCGTCCTTGAAGATGCCGTCCTTCACCGCGGCCAGGGCGCGGCGGTAGCTTTCGGCGGCGAAGGCGTCCTGCTCCTCGCGGCTGACCTTGTGCTCTTTCGCGCACATCTCGGCGGCGCTGCCCATATGAAACTGGTTGTAGACGTCCCAGAGCCCGTCGTTGACCATGGTGTCGATCACCTGCGCATTGCCCATGCGCAGGCCTTCGCGGGCCTTCGGCAGCGCGTAAGGCGCCAGGCTCATGCTCTCCATGCCGCCGGCGACCACGACGTCGCGATCGCCCGCGCGGATCATTTGGTCCGCGAGCATCACGGCCTTCAGCCCCGAACCGCAGACCTTGCCGATGGTCAGGGCCCCGGTCTCCTTGGGGAGGCCCGAAAAAATCACCGCCTGCCGGGCCGGGGCCTGTCCTTCCGCCGCGGTGAGGACGTTGCCCATGATCACCTCTTCGACCAGCTCGCCCTTGATCCCGGCGCGCTTCACCGCCTCTTGGATGGCGACGGCGCCGAGCTTGGGGGCCGGTACCGAGGCCAAAGAGCCCAAAAAGCTGCCGATGGGCGTGCGCGCCGCACTGACGATGACGGAATAATTTTCAGGATTGGACATGGAAAACACCTCCAAGAGTGGCTTGATCGCCGCGTTTGACGATAAAGCGGCCCGGCGGTTTAAAGCAAGATCGCAAAATCAAGTCAACCTATATTCACGCCCGGAACGGCCTTCCACCGCCCCGATAAGCCCCGATATTCCTTCGCCAAATTTATTTCCTAGCGCCCGGGAGACGGTTGACGAAAGGGGGCGGGGCAGGCATAAGGGGCGCATCATGCCGAGCCTCGGAAGCGTCCCCTATCTGAATGCGCTGCCTTTGTTGGAAGGTTTAGAGGCCGCGACCCAAACACCGATCGTCTTCGACAGGCCGGCCCGCCTCCACGAGCGGGTGCTGCGCGGCGAGATCGACGTCGCCCTGCTGCCGGTCATTTCTTATCTAGAATGCCCCGACCTGCGCCTGATCCCCGGCACCGGCATCGTCTCCCACGGCGAGGTGCGCAGCGTGAAGGCCTTCCACGACAAAAAGGGCGTCACCCTCGCCAACTGCGCCCGCATCCACCTGGACACCGACTCCAAGACCAGCCGCCGGCTGCTCAAGCTGCTGCTGCTTAAAAAGTACGACCGCGACCTGGCCGAGATCGACTTCGTCGAAGAGGCCCGAGACGCCGACACCATCCTCCAGATCGGCGACAAGGCCCTCGAGAAGAGCCACTTCGGCAACGCCAGCGACCTCGGCGCCGAATGGCAAGAGCTGACCGGCCTCCCCTTCGTCTACGCCTGCTGGATGAGCCGGGTGCCCATCACCCAGGAGCTGCTCACCCACCTGCACAACGCCAAGATGATGGGAAAGCAGTCCCTCGAGGACATCGCCGCCCGGCAAAAATTGATTCCCCCCGACGAGGCCTTGAGCTATCTGACCCAAAACATCCAGTACGACGTCGAGGGCCCCGAGCTGGTCGGCCTCAAGATGTTCTTCGACTGGGTCGTCGAGCTGGAGAACCAAAACTATGACACTTCCCTCCGCTTTGTTGCATAAGCTCGAAGCGCGCGAGCGCCTCGACGACGAGGACGCCCTCGCGCTGTTCCGCCACGGCGACCTGCTCACCCTGGGCCATTACGCCAACCAAGCCAACCTGGCCAAAAACGGCGACACCGTCGGTTACGTCATCGACCGCAACCTCAATTACACCAATGTCTGCGTGCTGCGATGCAAGTTCTGCGCCTTCCGCCGCGACAAGGGCGCGGAGGGCAGCTGGGAGCTGAGCCACGAGGAGGTCGATGCCAAGATCGAAGAATTGATCGCCAACGGCGGGACGCAGATCCTGATGCAGGGCGGCCACCACCCCGATTTCAAGCTCGACTACTACGTCAACCTGGTGGCCCACATCAAAGCCAAGTACCCGCAGATCACCGTGCACGCCTTCTCGCCGCCCGAGCTGCACCACGTCGCCCACCTCTGCAAGCTCTCCTATAAAGAAGTGCTCTCCGTCCTGAAGGCCGCGGGCCTCGACAGCATCCCCGGCGGCGGCGCCGAGATCCTCAACGACAAGATCCGCCAAAAGATCTCCTCCGGAAAATGCACCAGCGAGGCCTGGCTCAAGATCTGCGAGACCGCGCACGAGCTGGGCATCCAAGGCTCGGCGACGATGATGTTCGGCCACGTCGAGACCGTCGAGGACCGCGTCGCCCACCTGCGCCAACTCCGCGACCTGCAGGACCGCACCGGCGGCTTCTTCGCCTTCATCCCCTGGACCTATGTCCCCGGCAACTCGCCGATGGGCGGCGAGTCGGTGGGCGGCCACGAGTATCTCAAGACCCTCGCGATCTCGCGCCTCTACATGGACAACTTCCAAAACATCCAGATCTCCTGGCTGACCCAGGGCATCAAGGTGGCCCAGATCGCGATGCAGTTCGGCGGCAACGACATGGGCTCGACCCTGCTGGAGGAAAACGTCGTCCGCTCCACCGGAGTCCCCAACCGTACCAGCGTCGACGAGCTGCGGCGCGTGGTGGCCGAGAGCGGCAAGGTCCCGCGGCAGCGCGACACCTTTTACAATTACCTTCACTAAAACCGGCAAAGCGTGAAAGTACCGTTCCTGCACCGATGCTTCTCTACGCCTCACACCTCCTGAACCCCGGCCGGGCGCCGGTCGCCGAGGCCGCCCTCTGGATCCAGGGCGACCGCATCCGCTACGCGGGCCCGCGCGCCGGCCTGCCGGAGGAAGCCAAGAAAGAAAGACAGAGCCTCGACCTGGGCGAGGCCGTCGTCGTGCCGGGCTTAGTCGACGCCCACGCCCACCTCGAGCTGACGGCCTTGAAGGGGCTTCCGTATCCGGGGGACTTCGTCGGCTGGATACGGGCGGTCTTGGTGGCCAAGCAGGCCCTCGAGCCGCAGCGTCAGGACCAGGAAATGCACGAAGGCGTCCTGCGCCTGCTACGCGGCGGGGCCACCTGCGTGGGCGACCATTTGAGCGTCGCCTCCAACCCCGAGGCCCTGCTGCGCTCGCCGCTTCGGGGCAAGGCCTTCGTCGAGGTCCTGGGCGTGGTCCCCGAGGTCGCCGCCGACATGGCGCAGGCCGCCGAGCTCTTCGCCGAGCAGTGGGGCCGCGTGCCCTCGCGCCTCGAGATCGTCCCCAGCCCGCACTCGGTCCACGCGTTGGCGCCGGAGGTGCTTAAGCGCCTGCTGGAAGATCCCTCGCGAGTCCACTCCGTTCACCTGGCCGAGAGCGAGGCGGAGCGCCGTTACTTCGCGGACAAATGCGGGGAGCTGCACGACTTCATCGCCGAACGGGGCAGCCCGCTGCGCCGCGAGGCGGAGAGTTCCATCGCCGAGCTCGAGGCCGCGGGCGTGCTGGACGCCCGCATCCTGGCGGTGCACGGCAATTACCTCAGCGACGCTGAGATCCGTCTCCTCGCCTCGCGGGGGATCAGCCTGGTGCACTGTCCCTTCTCCCACCAATATTTCGGGCATCGCCCCTTCCCGATGGCGGCCTGCCGCGCGGCCGGCTTGAACGTCGCCCTCGGCACGGACAGCCTGGCCAGCGCGAAGACCCTCTCGATGTTCGAGGTGCTGCGCAAGATTCGCGCGAATTTCCCGGAATTGGGCCGAGACGAGATCTTCGTCATGGCGACGCTCGGCGGCGCGAAGGCCCTGAGGCTGGAGGCCGAGATCGGCTCGCTCGAGGCCGGAAAAAAGGCGGACCTGATCGCGGTGAGCGCGGCGGAAACGCCTTTGGATTCGGTCTTCGCCGCCAAGCGGGTCGACTTCGCGATGATCGACGGTGAGATCCTGACGGGATTTTAACGACGGTGGAACAGGCGCCGCAGGACCTCGCTCCAAGAACCTCGGCTTGGACCTTCCTTGCCCGCGGAGCCCGCTAGGCCCTCAAGACTCTCGAAACCGGTCAACATGGCCGACTCGGACATCCCGGCGCCGCGCTCGTTGCGGTCGGCCACGGCCTCGTATTCCTCCCGCGAGACCCGGCGCAGCTCTGACAGGCTGCGAAAGTTCGCGCTCGGCCCGAAGGCCCTCGCTTGGGTGGCGAGGAGGAAGACCCTCCCCTCCAACATCGCCGCGAGGGCCCGGTGGTGGCCGTCCAAGAGGAACCAGCGGCCCGTCCGCGGGTGGAAGCCCACTTGCGCGGGCTTGGCGAAATCGACGCGGTCGCGGACTTGTCCGCGGTACTCCGCGAGCCTGCCCTCCGAGACCACTTCCTGATTGGTCACCAAGTCCGTCAGCCGAACATAGGCCAGGGGTTGTTCCATGGCGTCTCGCCGGTCCGGGAGGCGCAAGACGGCCCCGGCGCTCACCGCCAACTCCGGGAGCGTGGAGGGCGCGCTCATGCCGCGGGGCAGCTCCAAGGCGGGGAGAGGCTGGGCCTCCGCGCGCAGGTATTCCGCATAGGCGTCGCGGCTACGGACTTCGGCGAAGAGGCGTTCCTGCATCTCCTGCAACCAACGCAGTCCCTCCATTCCCGAGACCTTCATATTCCTGGAATAAAAGGATCGCAGGGGGTGCAGGCTCCCAAAAAATTCGGAGAGGCCTGCGGTCGGCGCGCGCTCCAGCCACTCGGCCTCTTCGTTCCAGCGCAGGGCCCGGGCGCTTTCCGGGTCCGCGGAGGCCGCCCGCTGACGCAGGTCGAGGATCCGGCGGCGCAGCTCCTCCCGAAGGCTCTCGCGCAGCTCGGGAGGACTCGAAGGAACCTTTCCGCTCCCCCGCGGCCCCTCGGGGCCGCTCATCATATAGACCGGGGCCTCCCGAGTCGGGGAAGAGGAAGGCCGGCCCGCAGCGGCAAGCAACGGACGGGGGACCCAAGCATCGAGCCAGGGAAGCGGCCGCGGAGCTATCGGAGCGGGAGGCGAAAGGCCCAGCGAGTCCGCGCGCAGGTCGAGACCGTGCTCCCAGGCGGCGAAGCGCGGCCCGAAGGCGTGGCGGCTCAATCGGCCAGCGACGTTAAATTGCAAGAGGGTCGCGAGGGAATCGGCCAGGGTGGCCGCGGCGCCGGAGGCCGGGCGAAGACCGGCCTCGACCTCGAGGGCGTGGCCGAGCATTATCCCGGAAAGCATGCCGCCTTGCTGAAACAAAGTCCGCAGGGGCCGTTCGCGAACGGCCCCTACAGGCGCCGCGAAGCGGGAATAAGCCGCGCCCGAAATCCACCCCGCGAATCTCAAAGCCCCCAACACCAAATATCCCGAGGCCGTATCCCGCGCCAAGGCCCCGAGGCAAAGCTCCGGCTCCCGCCCCATGGCCCGCCCCGCCAGGCGCGAGGCCAGCGTGAAGGCTGGCGCCTCTACCGCGAAGCCGGCGGCCCCGGCGAGGGCCTGCGCTCCGAGGCCGCGAGTCAAGACGCTCGCCGTCGGCGTCGCGGAGAGCCGCGCCAGCGTCACGAACCGCGTCGCGCGAAACAAGGCCCCGGCCGCGCCCATCGCGGCGATCGCCGCGGGATCGGCGGCGCCTTGCGCCAAACGCCGCAGCATCCATTCGGATCGGGCGCCGAAGGAACCGCGGCCGGACAAAAGCTCCAGCCGCTCCTCCGCCCGTCTCCGGAGACCCGGAAGGTCTGCCGTCTCCCGAGCCCGTATGAGACCGGCATAAAGCTCCGCGGCCCGGACCGTATCGCCGGCCTCCTCCAAGGAATGCCCGAGGCGGAGCAGCCCTTCGCCGAAGAGCTCCGGATCG
>SZOV01000094.1 GCA_030263375.1 Deltaproteobacteria bacterium PRO3 | reverse complement strand
GTCGGAGTTTGGCAGTCTGAGCGCGCTCGGCGGTTTCATCGATCCGGAGCGTCTCCAGCCCGGGCTCGTTTGGCTGAGTGTAGCAGTTGACGCCGACGATGAGGCGCTCTTCCCGTTCGACTTCGCGTTGGTAGTTGTAGCTTGCCTCCGCGATTTCTGCTTGCGGGTAGCCCTGCTCGATGGCGGCGATCATCCCGCCCATGGCATCAATGCGGTCAATGTACTCACTGGCGCGGCGCTCGACTTCATCAGTGAGTGCTTCAACAAAATGAGAGCCCCCCAAAGGGTCGGCCACAGCGGGGACGCCCGTCTCGCAGGCAATGATCTGCTGAGTCCGGAGCGCCAGCGTGACGGCTTGTTCGCTTGGCAGGGCGTAAGCCTCATCGAGCGAATTGGTATGAAGCGACTGTGTCCCGCCCATGACGGCGGCAAGCGCCTGGATGGCTGTGCGTACGACGTTGTTGTACGGCTGCTGCCATGTGAGGGAACAGCCGGCCGTCTGCGTATGAAAGCGAAGCTTCATGGAACGTTCGTCGCGCGCCCCGTAGCGGTCCTTCATGGCCCGGGCCCACATTCTGCGGGCGGCGCGGTACTTGGCGATCTCCTCGAAGAAGTCGTTGTGAGCGTTGAAAAAGAAACTGAGGCGGGGGGCGAATTCGTCGATCCCAAGGCCGCGTTGGAGCGCCCAATCGACATACTCCATGCCGTCGCGGAGCGTGAAGGCCAACTCCTGAACGGCGGTGGAGCCGGCTTCTCGGATGTGGTACCCGCTAATGGAAATGGGGTTGTACTTCGGAACCTGCCGCGCCGCGAATTCGACGACATCGGTCACCAGGCGCATCGAGGGCCGCGGTGGATACAAGAACTCCTTTTGTGCGATGTATTCCTTCAGAATGTCGTTTTGGAGGGTCCCGTTGAGAGCGCTCCATGCGACGCCCTGCTTCTCGGCCACCGCCATGTAGAGGGCCAGCAGGATCGAGGCCGTCGAGTTGATGGTCATCGAGGTGCTGACTTTGTCGAGGGGGATTTCCTTGAACAGGATCTCCATGTCCTCCAGCGAGTCGATGGCGACGCCCGACTTGCCGACCTCGCCCATGGCCCGCGGCGAGTCGCTGTCGTAGCCCATTTGCGTGGGCAGGTCGAAGGCCACCGAGAGGCCCGTCCCGCCGTTGGCGATGAGGTAGCGGTAGCGCTCGTTGGACTCTTCGGCGGTGCCGAAGCCGGCGTACATGCGCATCGTCCAATGCCGGCCGCGGTACATGGTGGGCTGGACGCCGCGGGTGAAGGGGAATTGGCCGGGGAAGCCGGATTTCTCGAGGTACTCGGCCTCGGGGTCCGCCGGAAAGCTCGGCGTGAAGAGGCGCTGCATCTCGATGCCGGAGGTGGTCTCGAACTTGGGCTTGGCCTCGGGGTTCTTCTCGAGGTTCTTCTTGAGGGTTTTTTCTTCCCAGTTTTTTTTGGCGTCGTCGAATTTCGTCATAAAGTTGTGGGGGCGGCCTCGAAATGCGCCAGCTCGCAAAACTGCCGGTAGCGCCCCTCGATCTCCGCGTTCGTCAGGTCGCGCAGCCTATCCATGCTGAATTTCTCGACGATGAAGCTGGCCATCACGCTGCCGTAGATCACCGCCTTCTTTAAATTGCGAAAGCTCAAGTCCCCCGTCTTGGCCAAGTAGCCCAGCACGCCGCCCGCGAAGGAATCACCGGCGCCGGTGGGGTCGAGGATCTCCTCGAGCGGGAGGGCGGGGGCGCTGAAGACCTCGTCGCCGTGGAAGACCAGGGCGCCGTATTCCCCGCGCTTGATGACGAGGGTCTTGGGGCCCATCTCGCGGATGATTCGGCTGGCCTTGACCAGGTTGGGCGTGTCGGCCAAAAGCCGCGCCTCGGCCTCGTTGATCAGCAGGAGGTGGACGCGTTTCAAGGTCTTGAGCAGCGACTCGCGGTGCCCGCTGATCCAGTAGTTCATGGTGTCGGCGGCGATGAAGGGCTTGCCCTCCATCTGCTCGATGCCCTGCAGCTGGATGGCCGGGTCGATGTTGCCCAAAAACAAAAAGGGATTTTTGCGCATCGCCGGCGTCAGCCGCGGGTTGAAGTCGAGCAGGACGTTCAGCTGCGTGTCGAGGGTGTGGGCGACGTTGAGGTCGTGCTCGTAGCGCCCCTTCCAGCGGAAGGTCTTGCCGGGATGGCGCTCGAGGGCGGCCAGGTCGATGGGGCGCGAGCGGAAGAAATCGAGGTGGGCCTCGGGGAAATCCGCCCCGACCACCGCCACCAAGGCGAGGGGGCAGAAAAAGGTGGCCGAGGCCGCGAAATGCGTGGCCGAGCCGCCCAGGCCCTCTTCGAGCTTGCCGAAGGGGGTCTCGACGGTATCCAGGGCGACGGTGCCGACGACGGTCAGGGACATAGCCCCTGCTCCCTAGGAAAATGCGCGGGGGAATTCAACCCAAAATCCTCGTCCCGACGGGAGTCGGGACTATTGGGGGAATTCCTTCGGCTCCTCCACGGAGGGGTAGGGCGAGCTGTCCAGGGCCTTCATGAAGGCCACCAAGTCGGCTTTCTCCTGCGCCGTGAGGTTGAGTTTCACGACCTTCTCGCTCAGCCACTTGTTGGGCTCGCCGCCGCGATCGTAGAGCTCGACGACCTCCTCGAGGGTGGCGACCGAGCCGTCGTGCATGTAGGGAGCTGTCTTGGTGATGTCGCGGACCGTCGGGGTCTTGAAGGCGCCCTTGTCCTTTTCTTCCTTGGTCGCGTCGTAGCGGCCCCAGTCGGGCTTGGGCTTTTTCATGCCGACGCCCAGGTTGTGGAAGTCGCTGTCGCTGAAATTGCTGCCGACGTGGCAGCGCGTGCAATTGGCCTTGCCGAAGAACAGCTCGCGGCCGCGGATCTCGGATTCGTTCATCGCCGTCTTGTCCCCGTTGCTGTAGCGGTCGAACTTGGAATTGCCGCCCAGCACCGTGCGCTCGAACGACGCGATCGCCATCGCGACCTTTTCCTTGGTGATGTTGGGGTCGCCGAAGGCCTTTTGAAAGAGCGGTCGGTAGGCCTGGATGTTGCTCAAGGTCGAGATCATCTCGTCATGCGAGGCCATGCCCATCTCGACGGGGTTGACGATGGGGCCCAGGGCCTGCTCTTCGAGGTTCTTGGCGCGGCCGTCCCAGAACTGCAGCAAGTAATAGGTGGAGTTGATGACGGTGGGCGCGCTGCGCGTCCCCATGCCGCCGTGGATGCCGGCCGACACCGCTTGGTTGTCGGTCCAGCCGCGCTTGGGGTCGTGGCAGGTGGCGCAGGAGATGGTGACGTCTTTGGAGAGCCGCTTGTCGAAGTAGAGCAGCTTGCCCAGCTCGACCTTCTCGGGCGTGAGCGGATTGTCCTTGGGAATGTTCAGGTCGGGGTCCAGGCCGAGGGGCACCCGGACGAAGGGGGCGCCCATCGCGGGCTGGGAGCCGTCGGCGGCCTTCTTTTTGGGGGCGGCCGGCGCGGGCGCCGTGGCGGCGGGGGCCGGGGCGGGCGCAGGGGGCTTGGCCTCCTCTTTCTTGGCGCATTGCGAGGCAAAGAAGAGCGCGGCGAGCAGGGCGCCGGCGCGGAACATGCGTTTGGACATTCGTCTCCTCCTTTTAGGCTTGACCGCTAACAGCTCGGATTATAACGCTCTCCCCCGAAATCCCAAATCCTTTGTTGGTGAGGTTATCGGGTGGGAGGCCACGTCGTGAAAATACTGCTGAACGTCCTCAATTTGGCGACCTTCGTCCTGTTTTGCATTTCGCTCGTGACGGGGATCCACCTCGAGAAGAGCCTCTCCGGCCTGGGCAGCCATCTGGGCTGGGTCCTGGGGACGCTGCTCCTGTGGATGTTCACCCAGATCCTGGCGATGATGTACATGTACCGGATGGAAAAATTCTGCGTCGAGATCGTGGAAAAGTTCGAGGGCAAGGGCGAGGGTGCCGCGCCGGCCCCGGAGGCGAAGGCTTAGTATGAACGTGCAGTCCTATCTATTGATCCTCTCCCACCTGGTCATTTGGACCCTCGGCATGGGCGTCGCCTTCTACTTCGCCTTCGCGGCGGTGCCCATGATCAACAAGCACATGCAAGGGGAGGAGCGCCTGGTGGCCCTGCGGCGCCACGCCAAGTTTTACCACATCACCTTTCTGCTCACGATGTCGCTGATGGTCGTGTCGGGCGCGATCCGCCTGACGGACTACAAGATCGTCCTGGGCCTGCAATATTTTTCCGACGTCTCGACGGTGTTGATCGTCAAGCTGCTGATCTTCTTCGTCGTCTACATCCTCGCCGCCTACCAGAGCTTCGGCCTCGCCTTGCGCATCACCGGCACCGGCGAGAAGGCGATGGACGACAAGGTCCCCGCCGAGCTGGTCGACAAGGTGGTCGGGCGCATGCGTTCGATCGCGATCTTGAATCTTTTCCTGATGACGGCCGCGGCCTATGTGGGCCTGATGCTGAGCCGGATTCCGTATTTCAAATAGCCTAGCTGGGTCCGGTTCCGGGGGCCTCGCGCTCGATCACGACCTTGTCGCGAGTGATCTCGAAGCGGACGATACCGGGCAGGGAGACCCAAGATAGATCTTTCAACTCTGCGTTTTCGGGGGGCGGGAAACCGAAGCGCGCGAAGGCGCCGAGGATGTCGTCCTTAAAACAATCCCCCAGGTCGATCCCGGCGGCCTCGATCTTCTTGAGCGAGCCTTCCGAGCGTCCCTTCTTCTGTTCAAACTCCAGGATGGCGGAGAAGTCGACCCACATCAGCTTGGTTTTGTACTCGCCTTTGATCTTGAGGCGGTCGCCGTCGATCTCGACGCGGACGTTGCGGACCTTGCTCGCGGCGGGTCCGTCCGCGATCGCCAAAGCGACGATCTCGTTAAGGGCGTCCTGCTCGATGACGAAGAGGCTCCCTTGCGAAAGCTCCTCGAGGCTGGTCGGATTCCAGGTCGCGCCCTCGATGGATTTTTGGAAGGCGGCGCGGCCTTCCTCGGCGCGGCGGTTGAACTCGCGCAGGCCGGCCTTAAGGTTCTCGAAGGAAAATTCGACTCGGAAGGGAAGCGCGGGCGCGATATTCTGCGCGACTTTGCTGAGGGGAAGGAAATAGGGGCAAAAAATCACGGCCCCCAGCTCGACCCCTTCGCGAATTTTATCCCAAGGGGAAGGGCTTTTCTGCTCTCCGCTTTGGGCGGGGGTTTCGACCTCCATTTTTTTTCGATACTCCTCCAGCCGCTTCATCAGCTGGTGGTGGTGCTTTTTCACCAACTCGATGGCGCGCTTTTGCTCGGCCGCTTCCTTGGCCTTTTCGGCCTTGTCTTTTGTGGCAGGCGGTTTGGCCTTTGCGATGGGCCCGAATAGCAGCTCTTCAGCGGTCTCCCGCGCGCGGACGGCGAGATCGAAAAAATCGATTTGGATCGGAGTCATGTCCCTACACCTCTTATTGCCCGAACCCATTTCCCCAATAACAAGATAAGCAATCGAAATGCCAAGGCTTCCAAGGAATAAGTATTTGTATTTTATGATTTTTCCTGAATTGGTCCGGTGGTTAGGCCATGCGGGCGTCCGACGCCTAAGTCACAAAATGTAAAGTAATGACAGTTTTCAATGGCTGTAGATGGCTACGGAAAGCCCAGACATATTGGAAGGAGAAGGAGAGAAAACCCAGGACTGGAGGAGGTCAGCACCCCGGCATTCCCGCGCAGTCGGGATCCTCGCAGTCCGTCATACCGTCCCCGTCGTTGTCGAAGGCGTCGCCGCAGTCGAGCTCTTGCAACAGGCACTCGCAGGAGAATTCCTCGCAGAGGCCCCCTTGGGAAAAACACCCTTCCACGCCGGCGAGCCCGGCGCTGATGTCGCAGCCCTCGCCGGGATCGAGGACGGTGTTGCCGCAGGTCGTGCACTCGCAGGCGATTTGTCGGAAGTCCGGCGTCTCCTCGCCCGGCGGCGGTTCGGGAAAACCCTCCGGCCCGCAGACGGTCCCCGGTTGGTCCAGGCAATCCACGTTGCCGCGGCACTCGTCAGTCACCGGTTTTTCGATCCGGCAGATGCAATCGACGAAGCAAAAGGTCGCCAGCTCTTCCGGGTCGTCCTCCCAGGGTTGGCAGAGGCGGTCCCCGCAGGTCCCGGGGAAGCAGGAGAACTCGTCCGGGCAATCCTGCAGGCAGGGATCGGCGTTCGAACATTCCCCCGCCAAGGGCTGGCAGATGCCGTCGCCGCAGGTCTCGCCCTCGGCCAAGCCGAAACAGAGGCTTTGACTGCAGTCGGCCACGCAGTAATCGAAGACATCGCATTCGCCGCCCTCGGGATCGCAGACGCCGTCGCCGCAAGGGACGGGCTCGCACAAATCGCCGACGCCGTCCTCGTCGGAATCGGTTTGGGTCGGATTGAAGGTCTCGGGGCAGTTGTCCTCCGACTTCAAGACGCCGTCGCAATCCAGGTCCTCGGCTTGGGCGCCTGCAATGCAGGGTTCTGGATTCGAGTTTCCGCAGCCAAGCGGGGCTGTCCCTAGGACGAATAGCCATGTCAGGAAGAAACGACGTAGCACTTGCCCCATGGCTATAATCCCCCGATCATAGTATTTTTATAAGGTACGGGCCGATGCGTTATCGGCCTGAAGCCTAATTATCCTCAAAGCTCGTATGAAACGCTACGCTCGTCTGCTGCCTTGGCTTTTGTTGTTAAGCCTGGCCTTTTCCTTAACCGGATGCCTCTCCGCGGGAGGACCGCCGGCTCCGGTGAGCGAGATCCCCGCGGTGGTGAGCTTTCCGGAGAGCGTCGGAATCGATGTCTCTCAGGCGCTCGGCGGCGCGGGGAGCGCTGCGGCGCTGAAGGGTGTGTCGAGGCCCAAGGTCCAGACCATCGACAATTTTTCAGATATCATTTCCCTGGGGCCTATCACCTTCAACGCCTTCAACTTTTTGTTGGACGGCTTCCTGGGCCCCTTGGCCGACCTACAGGTGCCCGTCAGTCCCACCGTGAGGAACTTCGAGGGGCCCATGACCTTCGCGCCGGAGGTGGTGGTGACGGTGAAGATCGATTTTTCCGATTTCGACCTCGACGGGGACGGCGCGACGGAGGGCTGCACCGGCTGCACCTGCCCCGTCGGATGCGCGCCGCAGGCGGCGGAGTGCCCCTCGGAGGCCCCGGTCGGCGAGCTGGGCCCCGTCTGCTACCGCATCTGGCTGCGCGACGTGGGCAAGACCGAGTTCGAGCGTTTCTCGGCGGGTCGCATCGATCGCTATGCGACTCGGGACGATCCCGCCACGCCGGTGGATGAAAAGAACGCGGGCAACGGCAGCTTCCGCTTAGGTGTCACCACGGGCGAGGCAACGGCTCCGGAGAACCTCGCCTTCGGCGTTTTCTACGAGCATCGCGAGGAAGCGGACCCGGCCTTCAAGAGCACGGAATTCTTCGTCCAGGACCAGGGCTTCCATCGGGAAACCGGCGAGCCGACGCTGGACCTCGTCCACGCCGACGTTCAACAGGAGAGCCCGCGGCCGGGTTTGGGCAAGGAGACCCTGAAGAAGTCGGTCAAATTGGATATGCGCAGCGAGCCCGATCCCGAGGAAGGTCCGGGGATCGTCCAATACATCGGGGGCTTTTTGGACGACTTCGATTTTTGGAGCGGCACCTTCAACCTCCAGGAAACGGACGGCAGCCTGCGCCTTTCCGGGGAAAACGTCTGCGCTCGCATCTCGACCGGATTGGAAGTTCCGCGCCAGAACTGCCTGGATTTGGGCATCGACGTGGGGGGCGAGGGGTTTTTGCGCCCCGCCCAACCCTCCGATGTGGCCTTTCCCGCGGATTTTCCGCCCACGCCGACCTTTTAGCCGATGGATTTTTTCCCTTTTCAATCCCTGGCGGCTTGGTAATTTAAGGGCCGTGGAATTTCCCTCCCCCGAAATCGATGCCTATCTCAAAGAGCTCACGCCGGAGACCTCCGAGCTGATGAACGAGATCGAGGCCCTGGCCCTCGAGCAGGACTTCCCCATTATCGGGCCCCTAGTCGGGCGTATTCTCTACCAATGGACGAAGGTCTCGCGGGCCAAGAGCGTCTTCGAGCTGGGTAGCGGCTTCGGCTACAGCGCGCTCTGGGTCGCGATGGCGCTGCCTAAGGACGGACAGATCATCTGCACGGAATTCGACAAGAAGAAGGCCGAGCGCGGGATGAATTTCCTCGAGCGCGCCAAGCTGCGGCACAAGGTGATCTACGAGGTGGGCAGCGCCCTGGAGAGCTTCCATCGCTACCAGGGGCCCTTCGACCTGATCTTCTGCGACATCGACAAGCACGATTACCCCAAGGCCCTCGAGATGGGCGTGCCCAAGCTGAGGTCCGGCGGCCTGTTCATCGCGGACAACGTCCTCTGGTCGGGCCGCATCCTCGACCCTGAGGATCGCTCGAAGGAGACGCAGGGAATTCGCAAGTTCAACGAACGGATCTACGCCCATCCCGACCTGTTTTCGACGATCCTCCCGGTCCGCGACGGGGTCAGCGTCAGCCTGAAGAGGTGAACCATGCGCATCCTCCACACCATGCTCCGCGTCGGCGATCTCGAGCGCTCGTTGCGATTTTACACCGAGGTCCTCGGCATGCGTCTGCTGCGCAAGAAGGACTATCCGGACGGCAGGTTCACGCTGGCCTTCGTCGGCTACGGCGACGAGGAGCAAAATACCGTTCTCGAGCTCACCCACAACTGGGACACCGATCGCTACGACTTGGGCGGCGCCTTCGGCCACGTCGCGATCGAGGTCGAGGACGTCTACAAGGCCTGCGAGACGATCCGCGCGCGCGGCGGCAAGATCGTGCGCGAGCCGGGGCCGATGAAGCACAGTACCACCGTCTTGGCCTTCGTCGAGGACCCCGACGGCTACCGCATCGAGCTCTTGGGGCCGAAGGGCGAGCGGCGTGACTGAGGCGGCCTGGTCCAACTTAGTGGTTTTCGAAGCCCGTCCGGGTCGGGAAAAGCCTTTGGAAGAATGTCTGACCCATTTCACTCTGCAATGTCGCGAGGAGGAGGGGTGCCTTCAGTACGATTGCTTTCAGTCTTTCGAGAATCCGGCGAGATTTTTACTGCAGATCCTTTGGCGCGATGCCGGCTCGCTCGAAAATCACCTCGAATCGGAGGCGGTGGTGCAATTCTTGGTCCGCGTCTCTATCGAGTGTTTAAATGATGAATTGCAGATGGCTTATCGGAATTTTGCCCCTGCCTCGCAGAAATCCTAAACCTCGAATGGTCGCCTAGAAATAGCGATAATGGCCGAGTTGCTCGAAGGCGAACAGGACGTCCTCCGTCTTGGTCCCTTGTCCGATGTTGTGAATGACGAGAAAACGCCTCGGATCCGAAGACGGCAGGTTGGAGACAAGGCCGATGTGGTAGAGCCCGTTGGGCAGGCGCCAGGCGACGACGTCGCCGGGTAGATAATCCTCGGGCTTGTCGCTGACGGGGAGCGACTTTCCCTTCCGTTCGAAGAACTTCATCAGGTTGGGGACGCGGCGGTGGTCGATATTTGTATCCGGCCCCGTCAGACCCCATATCTTGGGATAAGCCGAGAAATTCTTCTTCATGTCGCGGTTCACCTCGACCTGCAGATCGACCCCCGCGGCGCGGAAGGCGCGCACGATCACGTCGGTGCAGACGCCGCGCTCGAGTGGGACGTCGCCGCCCGGGAAGGGTAGCTTGGTGTATGCGGAGTCGTAATAGAGGGTTTGCCGCGTTTGCTCGAGGGCGTTGCCCAACAGGGCCAGCATTGGCTTCGAGTCCGCGAGACCTCGGCTGCCGAGACTTCCCATCCACACAAAAAGGGTCAGTAAAAAACAAGCGGCGAAACGTTTCATTTGGGCACCACCAATACCGAGCAGTGAACCTCCCGCGCCACCTGCGCGGTGACGCCGCCGGGTAGGAGTGTTTTCGAGGGGTCTTCCCGCTGCGAGGGCATGACCAGCAAGTCGATGTCCTCCGCCTCGGCGAAGGCGGCGATGGATTGGGGGATTCCGCCCCGCGCGTCGATCTCGCGGATTTCGGAATGTTCCTGCGGCAGCCCTGCGGGTAAATCCTTCGCATTGTCTCCCTCTCCCGAGGGTCTTTCCGAGTCTTTCCGAACGTGCAGCATCCAAAGTTCTCCGCCGAAGCCGCGGCAGAGTTTCATCGCGGGCCCCAGGGCTGGCTGGGCGCCGGTCAGGTCTTCAAAAGGCAGTAGAATCTTTTTCAGCCGGGGCCAGCGAGTTCCGGGGCGGTGGATGAGCACCGGGATGTCGGCCTGTTTCAGGACCCTTTCGGCGACGCTTCCTTGGAGGACCCGTTCCTTTCCCTTCCTGCCGTGGGTGGCCAGTAAGATCAGCGAGGCCTGCTGTAGCCGGGACTCTCTCAACAGGACCTCGGCCGGGGAGCCCGGGAAGGAGTGGTATTCGTAGGGGGCGTGAAGGCCCCGCAGGCGCCGCAGGATTTCCTCGCCCTCCGGGTCGGCCTCCGTCTCCGCGTGGATGTGCGCGAGCAACAGCCGCGCGGAATATTTTTCCGCCAGGGCCTCGGCGGCGTCGAGGATGCCGCAGTCCAAGGCCCAAAGGTCCAAACCTACCAAGCATTTAGGGGCACCCAGGGCGCGCAGGACGGCCTTGGAATCCCATTGGGTGGGGATATGGAAAGGGTGAGGAAGAGGGTCGGCGTAAGGAGACGGCGGAGCGCCGACATAAGCGCTTTCCGGCATCTTTGCCCCGGAGGCTTTGGCCTCGGCGGAGGCCTCAGGCCTGCCCTTCAGCGGGGCCGCCTCGGGAAAAGATTGCGGCGCCAACGCCACGCCGTCCGAGCCTAGCTCCGGCACCGCCTTGGGGCCGTCCACGCCCGGGGTGCGGTAGCGGTCTTCGTTCCAAGAATATTTATAAGCGCGGTAGTAGAAGGGGATCATGCCTCACCCTTCTTGCGGAAGAATTTCCGGCCGCGCAGTTTCTCCGGGAGGCAATCCATCTCCTGCGCCGCTTTGGGGTCGTCGTGGGCGTAGCGGTAGCCTTTATGGTAACCGAGCTCCTTCATCAGCTTGGTCGGCGCATTGCGCAGGTGCAGGGGAGTCGGCAGCGGCCCGGACTTCTCGATCTCCGCCTTGGCGTTCTGGTAGGCCATGTAGCTGGAGTTGTCCTTCGGGGCCAGGGCCAGGTAGACGGCGCAGTGACTGAGCGGGATCCAGCCCTCGGGCCGGCCCACGAAATCATAAGACTGCATGGCGGCGATCGCGACCTGGATCGCCTGCGGGTCGGCCAATCCCACGTCCTCGCTGGCGAAGATCACCATGCGCCGGGCCAGGAAAAGCGGGTCTTCGCCGGCCTCGTACATCCGGGCGAGGTAGTAGACCGCGGCGTCCGGATCGGAGTTGCGCATGCTTTTAATAAAGGCGCTGATCAGGTTGTAGTGCTCCTCGCCGCTCTTGTCGTAGAGCAAGGTCTTGCGTTGCGCGGCCTGCTCGACGGTCTTGACGTCCACGCGCCCCGATTTTCCGGCCAAGTTGGCGGCGATCTCATAGGTGTTGAGCAGGCGCCGCGCGTCGCCGGCGGCGTACTCGACCAGCAGGGCCTCGGCCTCGGTTTCCACCGGCACGCCCATGGAATGGATTCCACGCTGCAAAAGCCCCTTCAGATCTTCCTCGCTCAAGGCCTCCAAGACGAAGACGCGGGCGCGGGAGAGCAGGGGGCCGATCACTTCAAAGCTGGGGTTTTCGGTGGTGGCGCCGATCAGGGTGATGGTGCCGGCCTCGAGATGGGGCAGCAAGGCGTCCTGCTGGGCCTTGTTGAAGCGATGGATCTCGTCGATAAAGACGATGGTGCGTTTGCGGGAAAATTTGAAGTCCGCCTTGGCCGCCTCGACCACCTCCCGCAGGTCCTTGACCCCGGAGAGCACGGCGGAAAGGGCCTGGAATTTGGAGCGGGTGTGATGGGCGATGACCCGGGCCAGGGTGGTTTTGCCGCTGCCCGGGGGACCCCAGAGGATGATCGAGGGGAGCTGATCCCTTTCGATCAAGACCCGCAGCGGGCCCTCGGGGCCGAGCAGCTTGTGCTGGCCGACGACCTCGTCCAGGCTCTGCGGTCTCAGGCGCTCGGCCAGCGGGGCCTGTTGCTGCAGTTCCCGCTCGGCGGCGTGTTCGAAGAGATCGGTCATATCTATAGGATTTAGTACAAGGGAAGGGGCCCAAGCAACGGCCTTTTCGGCCATAAATCCATCGACATTTTGCCCCGCCTCGGCTATCCCAGCCCCATCGAGGGTCGCGCCATGCTCGCCGAGATCCATATCAAAAATTTCAACATCGCCGAGTCGGTCAAGGTCGAATTCGACCGGGGCTTCCACGTCATCTCCGGCGAGACGGGGGCGGGGAAGTCCATCCTCCTGCAGGCCCTGGCCTTCGCCCTGGGCGAGCGCGCTGACGCCGAGACCGTCCGCGCCGGGGCCGACGAGGCGGTGGTGACCGCGGTCTTCGAGCTGGGCAAGAACGCCGCCCTGAAGTCCTTCCTCTCCGAGGCCAGCTTGGAAGTGCCCGAAG
>SZOV01000093.1 GCA_030263375.1 Deltaproteobacteria bacterium PRO3 | reverse complement strand
TGAAGAATAATAAACCTTTTGACCCATTGCTTGCTTTTGCAGCTTGACTAGCAAGACGGTATCTCAGGCCGGGGGACAGGCCTCCGCCGAAAAGCCGATATTATATAGGCCTTGAGGTGATCGGCTTTTCGGAGGGTCCCGCTTAGGGACATATCGCCCCCGGCTAGGGGCTCGTGCTGGGAAGAGAAAAGTTTTATCAGGTTTTCAGTATTCCAATTTCTCTATTCCCCATTTCCCATTCTCCTATTCCCTAATTCTCCGGCTCTCTTGTTCCCTTATTCCCTTTTGAGCAGCTAGGCAGAAAATCGGGGCTCCCCCGGAAGGCCTCTCGGCGGAAGGAGGGCGTAGGATGGAGTTTTTGGAATTCCGGATCTGTTTTGTGCACTCAGGCTGGAAAACTGGGGCCCCACCTGAAAGCTTTAGGCAGGAGGGAGGCCGTAGGAGCGTCAAAAAAGCCTAGAGAGCAATCCAGTTAGAGGCTGACGAAGGAAGACTCTAACTGGAATTGCGAACAGGCTTTTTTGGCGCGAGTAGGCCGACCGGGCCGTGCTTTCAGGAGGGGCCCCAGTTTTCCGGCCGGGCGTAGCATGACGCAAAATTTAGGGGAGGGCAGGGACGACTTATTCCGCGATCTCAATGGAAGGCCCGAACACCGCCTTGGCCTCGTTGGCGCTCACCAAGTAGCCCGTGATCATGAGGTGAACCAAGGTGCCCAGGACTTCGTCGTTTTCCTCTTCCGGCATGATCTCCCGGCAATAGCTCTCGAAGACGGCCAAAATCTCCGGGCCCAGGCGGTCCTTGAGGATCTGTTGGTACTGCCCGACGTCGATTTCGTTGAGCTCGGTCAGGAGTTGGAAGGCTTTTTCAGCCCGGGGAGTAATGGCCACGATGGGGCTCCTTGTTCGATGTTGAGAGGGCAGGGTAGCATACCGGCCCCGCCCGACAAGGGAAAAAGCGATGGCCGCTTGACTTCGCGGCGTCCCGAGTTTTAGAGCCAAACCCATGAAAGTGCTGGTCATCGGTTCCGGAGGTCGCGAGCACGCCTTGGTCAAGGCCGCTAAACGCTCGCCCCGCGTCCGCGAGGTCCTGGCCGCCCCCGGCAACCCCGGCATCGGCCAAGAGGCCCGCTGCTGCCCCGTCTCCGTCGAGGACATCCCCGGCCTAGTGAAACTGGCCCGCGAGGAACAAGTCGACCTTACCCTGGTCGGCCCCGAGGTTCCTCTCACCCTGGGCGTCGTCGACGCCTTCCAGGCGGCCGGCTTTAAGATCTTCGGGCCCAATCAGGCCGCGGCCGTCCTTGAGGCCAGCAAGGTCTTCACCAAAAACTTTTTGAAGAAATACCGCATCCCCACCGCCCGCTACGAGGTCTTCACCGAAGCCGAGGCCGCGCGCCGCTTCCTGCGCGACAACGCCTCCACGCGCTGGGTCCTGAAGGCCGACGGTCTCGCGGCGGGGAAGGGCGTGCTGGTTCCGCTCAGCCTCGAAGAGGCCCTGGAGGGTGTCGAACGCATCCTGGTGAGGCGCGAGTTCGGCGAGCAGCAGCTGGTGATCGAGGAATTTCTCGACGGCGAAGAGCTCTCCTTCATGGTGCTCTGCGACGGCGCCCAGGCCCTGGCCCTCGCCTCCAGCCAAGACCACAAGCGCTTGAACGACGGCGACCAAGGGCCCAATACCGGCGGCATGGGGGCCTACTCGCCCGCGCCGGTGATGGACGAGGCCCTAGCTCAAGAGGTTATGCGCGCCATCATCGCCCCCAGCCTGGCCGGGATGCGCGAGGAAGGCCGGCCCTTCGTCGGGGTCTTGTACGCGGGCCTGATGATCTGCGGCGGCAAGCCCTATGTATTAGAGTTCAACGTCCGCTTCGGCGACCCCGAGGCCGAGGTCCTGCTGCCCCGCCTGGAGAGCGACTGGATCGACCTTTTTGAAGCCGCCATCGAGGGCCGCGTGGCCTCCGTCGCCGCGAAATGGAAGCCCGGCAGCGCGGCCTGCATCGTGATCGCCGCCGAGGGCTATCCGGCGGCTCCGCGCAAGGGCGACGAGATCCTGGGGCTGGAGGCGGCCGCGGATCTTGCGATCGTCCACCACGCCGGCACCGCCTTCAAAGACGGAAAATGGCTGACCAACGGCGGCCGCGTCCTGGCCGTCACCGCCTTGGGTCCCGACCTGGAGGCCGCGGTGAAGCGGGCCTATGCGGGCGTCGAAAAGATTTGCTTCCAGGGCATGCACTATCGCAAGGACATCGCCGCGCGCGGGTTGGCGAGAAGGAGAAATCCATGATGACGACATCCAAATCGCCCTACCTGGTTTCCATCCTCATGGGCAGCGACAGCGACCTCGATACGATGCGCGCCTGCCAAGACACGCTCAAGGAGTTCGGCGTGACCTCCGACATCAAGGTCCTCTCGGCGCACCGCACCCCGGACGCCCTGGCGGCCTACCTCCAAGAGGCCGAGGGACAGGGCGTGAAGGTCTTCGTGGCGGCGGCCGGGATGGCGGCGCACCTCGCCGGCGCAGTTTCGTCCCGGACTGTCAAGCCGGTGATCGGCGTGCCTCTCGATGCCTCGTCCTTAGGCGGGCTCGACGCCCTACTCTCGACCGTCCAGATGCCGGCCGGGATCCCGGTCGCGACCGTGGCCATCGGAAAGGCGGGCGCCAAGAACGCCGGCTTCCTCGCCGTCCAGATCCTGGCCCTGGGCGATCCGGAGTTGGCCAAGAAACTGTCCGAGCAGCGGCGCAAGAACGCCGAGGCCCTCCTGGCCAAGAACGAAAAGCTGGGCTGATGCGCGAGGTCGATCTCCCCACCGCGATCGAGGTCCTGCGGCGCGGGGAGATCCTCGTCTACCCCACCGAGACCTTCTACGGCTTGGGGGTGGACATCGCCCAGCCCAAGGCCCAAGAGGCCCTGTTTCGGCTGAAGGGGCGGGAGGCGGGCAAGGCGGTTTCCCTGCTGTTGGCGGAGCCAAAACATTGTGAGGATTTACTTTCGGAACTAAGTGATAATTTGTTGAATTTGATAAATAAATTTCTTCCGGGTCCCTTGACGATCGTGGCCCGGGCCTCCGCCAAGGTCCCGAAGGCTTGGACCAGCGAGGGAGGCTGGGTGGGCTTGAGGGTGAGCCCGCATCCCCTGGCGCGGCAACTCGCGGCGGGCTTCGGCGGCCCACTGACCACGACCAGCGCCAACCCCAGCGGCGCCCCCAGCGCGCGGTCGCGGCGCGAGCTCGAGGCCTATTTCGGCGGCCGGGAAGATGTATATTTTTTGCCTGGAGGAGACCTCCCTCCCTCACAGGGCTCCACCGTCGTCCGGGTGGAAGGGGATCGTTTAGTTTTGCTGCGCGCGGGGGACATCCCCTTCGCGGAACTGGAAAAATACTGGAGTCAAACCCAAGCATGACCAAGATCGACGCATTCCGAGGCTATCGTTACAACCCCGAAAAGGTCGGCGACCTCGCCGCCGTGCTGGCGCCGCCCTATGACGTCATCGACCCGCCCTTGCAGGACAAGCTCTACGCAAAGTCCCCCTTCAACGTGGTGCGCATCGACTTGGCGAAGGAAGAAAACGGCCTGAGTCGCTATCAGGTCTCCCAGCACGCCTATAACACCTGGAAGCAGAAGGACGTCTTGCGGCAAGATGAGCGGCCCTCGATCTACCTTTACTTTCAGACCTACTCGCTGCCCGACGGCCGTCGCCTCACTCGGCGCGGCTTCATCGCGCGACGGCGTCTCGAGAGCTTCGCCGAAGGCGGCGTGAAGCCGCACGAGCAGACCTTCCCGGGCCCGAAGGCCGACCGCCTCAAGCTGATGCAGGCGACGAATGCCAGCTTTTCGCCGATCTTCGCCCTCTATCCCGATCCGGCGCAGGAGGCCGGCGCGCAGCTCGCCAAACTCTCCGCCGGAAAGCCCGACCTCGAGATCCGCGACGAGAAGGGCGACGAGCACCGTCTGTGGCGCGTCGACGACGCCGAGGCCATCGCCCGATTGCTGGGCACCGTCCGCGACCGACCCCTGATGATCGCCGACGGCCACCACCGCTACGAGACCGCCCTGGCCTATGCCGAAGAGCAGAAGGCGCTGCTGGGCGACAAGTACACGGGGCAGGAGCCCTTCAACTATGTCATGATGTACATCTGCGCCCTGGAAGACCCGGGGCTGGTGGTCCTGCCCACGCACCGCGTCCTGGCGCAGCGCCCCGAGATGAACGAAGAGATCTTCCGCGGCCTGGTCTCGAAATACGCCAAGGTCAAGGCCTTCCCCGTCGCCGAGGCCGACGCGGCGATCCGCATGCTGGAAGAAGAGGGCGCGCGGGAGCACGCCCTGGGCTGGGTCCACGACGGCAAGATCGAGGTCCTCGTCTTCGACGTCGAGAAGCTGCTCGAGAGCCAGTCGCTCAACCATTTGCACTTCGCGATCCGCGACCTGGACGTGACCGTTCTGCACGACCTTGTCCTGGAAGAGCTGCTGGGCGTCTCGAAGGGCGCGCAGCGGGAGTACGGCAACATTCTCTACATCAAGGAGGCCAAGGAGGCGATCGGCCTGGCCGAAGAGAAAGGCACTTACGCCTTCCTGATGAACGCGACCAAGCTCAAGCAGATCGAGGCGGTGATCGCCATCGGCGAGAAGATGCCGCAGAAATCGACCTTCTTCTATCCGAAGCCCCTGACGGGCCTCGTGTTTTACGATTTCGCCTCGGCCTGAGCCTGGGCAAATTCCCGACAACTTCTTCGCGCGCGGCGCGATAAGGCCCCCGAATAACGGGTTCGGGGGCACGGATTCGCTTCGCCTTTCCTCCCCCTCATAACAAATGATTCTATAAATACGGGTGGCATATGCACCGCGTTTGGGCGCGGCCGGCCGCACCTTCGTCCGTCCCCAGCCTTCCGGAGATCCCGGGACTTGGGCCTGGCGAGGCGCGCGAGCTGCGCGAGATTTATCGCGAGACGGATCCTGAGTTGAGGGACGCGGCCCTGCTTGCCTTGGGGCTTCGTTTCGAGCAGGGGGATCGTCTCGAGGCTGTCGCCGGCGTCTATGCAGCGATTTTAGGGGCCGTTCGCGAAGGGCCCCTACCTTTATCCCTTGAAGTCCACGAGTCGCCCCAACGGCGCCAGGCTCGTCATAGGCTTGAGGCCCTGCAAGGCCGCGGTAGCTTCGGCGCGCGCGCCGAGGGCCTGCTTCGCCGCTTTGCGCGCCAAGCGTCTGACCCGCGCGTGATCGCGCCGATGATGGTCGGATCCGTCGCCTTCGGCCTCGCCCGCAACGCCGCGCTTGGCCGCCTGCTCGGCTCCGCCCGGGCCTCCGCGTTGACGCGGGGCTGGGGGGCGCGGCTCGCGGCGGGCGGGATCGGATTCGGCGTCGAGCTTCCGGCCTTCGTGCTCTCCGCCCGCGCCATGGGCGGGACGCAGCGTTCCTTGGGGCAGGATTTCCTCGGCGCCGGCCTGACGCTTGGGGCCTTGAAGGCCTTCGGTTGGGGCGGGCAGGCCGCGCGGCGGGTCGCGGGGGATCGCTTTATCCTCAAGGACCTCGCCCGGCCGCTGCCGGCCGTGGCGGGTTTCTCGGGCCTAGCCGTCGCGCACAAGCTGGAAGAAGGCCTGGGGTTGCGCCCGCGCAGCGACGCGGGAACCTTCCTGACCGACACGCTGGCCGCCTACCTATCTCTCAGCGTCGGTGGGCGGCTCGGCCAGGCCATGCTGGGCCGGCGTTTCGCCCGGGCCCAGGCCGAGCTCCAGTTCCGCGCGGAACGCACGGCGGAGGCCCGCCTGCAAGCGCGCCTGGAACAGACGAATGCCCGGCCCTTGTCCCGATTGTTGCCCTTACCGGCGCCTGCGCCGCTGATGATCTTCATGGCCTCTCCCTTCGAGCGCCTGTTCCGCTGGCTCGAGCAGCGACTCTATCCGCCCGAGGGTGCCGCGGAGCTCCAACCCTCCAACGTGACCCGCCACCGAATGGAGAAGACGATGAGCGTGATGCTGCGCCGCTTTCCCAAGCTGAAGAAGGTCCTGGCCCGCAGCCCCTGGACCTTGGAGCAAAAGTGGGAGCTCCTGAAGGCTGTCACCCCCAGCGCGCATCGCGCGCCCTGGGAGGTCTTTCATGTCCTGCCCAAGGCGCTGAAGGCCATGGAGGAGGCGGGCTGGTCCTACGAGCGGCAGTTGGGCCTCTTGGCCCTGCTTTCCCGCGTGGGCGAATTCCCCGTTCCCATCCACAAACATCTCCCCGGCGCCTTGGCCGCGCTGCAGGCCTGCGCCTGGCCCCACGACGCGAAGTTCGAACTGCTTTACTCCCTGGCGGAGATGGCCGGACCGAACGCCGACCGGGTCTACGCGAACCTGCCCGGGGCCCTGCGGGCCATGCGCGAGAGCGAATGGACCCATCACGAGCAGTCGGACCTCTTGCAGCTCTTGATCCGTCACGCGGACCACAAGATCGGCAACATCCTCTCCCACCTGCCCGCCGCCCTGCGTTTCATGGGCCAGCACGAATGGACCTACGCCCAGCAGGCGCGCGTCCTGCTGATGATCGCCGACCGGGCGCCCAACGACCTGCAGGTCTCGTGGATGCTGGAGGACCACCTGCCCGTCGCCCTCGAGATGATGTCCGAGCTGGATTGGAACACCGCGACCCAAAGCCGCTTCCTGACGCGCCTGCTGGACCGCGCGGGCGAGCAGAGCCCGGTGGCGATGGAATTCCTGCCGGGCCTCTTGGACGCGATGCAGAAATTCGGCTGGCGACCCAATTACATTTATGAGACCCTCTGGGAGGTCTTCGAGCGAGGCGGCGTCCAGTCGGGCAAGATGGTCGAGGTGATGCCGCTGCTGTTGCAGACCATGCGCCACCGGGGTCTGGCGATGACGACGCAGCGGGAGATCCTCGAGGCCCTGGCGGGCCGGGCGGGGGAGCTGAGCAAGTTCGCCTTCGTCCACTTCGCACTCGCGCTGATCCGCAAGCCCTTGCACTGGAAGCCGTCTTAAGGTTCGGGATGGGGGGCCTTGTCCTTGCGTCGCAGGCGGCGAACGAGCTGGGCGATCATCACGGCGAGGAAGAGCGCCAGCAGCCAGCCTCCCACCACGAAGAAGGCGATGTCGGCCGGGTGCCCGCGCTTAAACATGTCGGAGAGCAGGGCGAACATCAGAATCCCAATTCCCGCAGCCGCTTGTCGTCGATGCCGAAGTAGTGCCCCAGCTCGTGCAGGACGGTGCGTTGGATCTCTTCCTTCATCCGCTCGCGGGTGGGGGAGATCGCTTCGATGTTCTTTTTATAGAGGTAGATGCGGTCAGGAAGGGTGTTGGCGTAGTAGGGGCCGCGGTGGTTCTGCGGCACGCCCTGGTAGAAGCCCAGCAGCCCGCGGCGCCCGACGCCCATCTCGGCCTGGACCTCGGGGCTGGGGTAGTCCTCGATGAAAATATCGACGTTTTCGATCTTTTCGGCCAATTCTTCGGGAATTTCGTCGAGGGCCTCGTCGACGACGGCCTCGAATTCTTCATCGCTCAGCATGGGCTTTCCTTCCGCGGGGTCCTCTGCTATCGCCATCCTCACGCATGGCGCCCCCAGGTAAAACCGATTTTATCCCGCTTTACCAGCCCAAAAAAGGCTATCGCTACGGCATCGATTCGCTGCTTTTGGCCCGCTTCGCGGACCTGCGGCCGACGGACCGGCTCTGCGACCTGGGCTCGGGGGTCGGCATCTTGGCCCTCTGGGCCCTGACCCGGCGAAAGGTCGAAAAGGCCGTCGCCATCGAGGTGCAGCGCGAGCTGGCCGAGCTGGCCCTGAAGAACGCCGAGGTATTGGGCGTGAAGAGCCGGCTGGAGGTCTTTCACGAGAATTGGAAGCGGGTGAAGTCCTTCCTCAAGCCGCACGGCTTTCACGTGGTGATCAGCAACCCGCCCTACCGCAAGGCCTTCAGCGGCAAGGCGCCGCCGGATTTAAGCAAGGCCATCGCCAAGCACGAGATCGAGGGGACGATGTCCGACCTCATCAAGGCCGCGGGGTATTTAATGAAACCTTCCGGGCGCTTTTGCCTGATGTACCCGCCGATTCGGCTGGAAGAGCTGATCGTCGAGCTGAACCGCGCCAAGCTCAAGGTGCAGCGGATGGGTTTCATCCACCCTTATCGGGACCGTCCGGCCACCCTGGTGATGGTCGAGGCCGTCCGCTCGATGGAGCGCGAGCTGAAGGTGGAGCCGCCCATCGTCGTGTACCGGGACGCGGACCACTATACCCCCGAGGTCGAGGCCTGGGTCGGCCCCAAGCGCCGGGTTTGACAGGGGAGGGGGAATTTTGTAGGGGCGATGCCAAGTTTCGCCACCAGAGGAAGGTCTTATGGCTACCGAGAGAAAACTTCGCATCCTAGTCGGCAAACCGGGCCTCGACGGCCACGACCGCGGCGCCAAGGTCATCGCCCGGGCCTTCCGCGACGCCGGCTTCGAGGTCATCTATACCGGCCTCCACCAGACCCCCGAGATGATCGTCAACACGGCCATCCAAGAGGACGTCGACGCGGTCAGCCTTTCCATCCTCTCCGGCGCCCACAATTACGTCTTTCCCGAGGTGATCCGCCTGATGAAAGAGAAGGGGATGAGCGACGTCCTCGTCTTCGGCGGCGGCATCGTCCCCGACGACGACATCAAGGAGCTCAAGGCCCAGGGCGTGGCCGAGATCTTCACCCCCGGCTCCTCCACCCAAGACATCATCGAGTGGGTCAAAAAGAACGTGAAGCCCAAGACCGAAGCGATCTGAATTTCGGCCACCTCCAATTTCGATTTTCGCATGCGAATTTCGATCCCCCGCTCCGAGGGCCGCATGGGATGATCGCATTCGAAATTCGAGGTGTTAGTCCCCCCGAAACCTCGGCGCCCGCTTCTCCTGAATCGCCCGAATCCCCTCTTGCAGGTCCTGCGTGGCGAAGCTCTTCGCCTGACCGGCGGACTCGTAGTCGAAGACCTCTTCGAGGGTCGCGGTGACCGCCCGCTGCACGCCCTTCTTCATGATCTTGAGGGCGAGCGGCGCGTTGGCGACGATGAGGTCGACGACTTCCTTCACCTTGGCGTCCAGCTCCGCCGCGGGCGCGACGCCGTTGACCAGGCCCAGGCGCTGGGCCTCGGCGGTGTCGAAGGTGCGGGCGGTGAAGAGCAGCTCGGCCGCGACGGCCGGCCCGGCCAGCTTGGTCAGCCAGTAAAGCCCGCCCATCCCGCTGCTTAGGCCCAGCTTGGCGAAGTTGGCGGCCAGCTTGGCCTCGGCGGCAGCGTAGCGCAGGTCGCAGGCCAGGGCGATCAGGAAGCCCGCGCCGATGGCGTGGCCGTTCAGCACCGCGAGGGTCGGGACCTCGATGTCCCGCAGCCGCAGAAACTTGGAGTAGAACTCGATCATCTCCCGCTTGTTCGTGTCGAAGTCCCGCGCCGTGTGGTCGAGGATGAACTGCAGATTGCCGCCCGCCGAGAAGGCCCGGCCCGCCCCCGTGATCAGGACGACCCGCAGGTCGGGATTGGCGTTGAGCTTCGGCACCATCGCCGCGATGGCGTCGCCCATCTCGGGCGTCATGGCATTGAGCTCCTGGGGATTGTTCAGGGTCAATTTGCCGACGGGGCCCTGCTGTTCGAAGAGGAGGAGGGACATGGGGAGTACCTGCAAGAATTGTGAAAATTCCGTTGAAACCGCGCCGGGCCCTGGTTAAGGAGGTCCCATGAGCGTCGAAATACTGGCTAGCTCCCTAGATCCAGGCTCCGCCGACTTTCAAGCAAATTCCGACCACCATCGGGGGCTTGCCAAGGAGCTGCGCGAGCGCATCGCCCTCGTCAAGCGGGGCGGCGGCGACGAGGCCGTCGCCAAGCACCGCAAGCGCGGCAAGTTGCTCGCCCGCGAGCGCATCGAGCGGCTGCTCGACCCCGATTCCCCCTTTTTAGAATTCTCCACCCTGGCCGCCCACGAGATGTACGGCGGCGAGGCGCCCGGCGCGGGCATCGTGACCGGCATCGGTCTGGCCCACGGCCGCGAGATCTTGGTGATCGCCAACGACGCGACGGTGAAGGGCGGCACCTACTACCCGATGACCGTCAAGAAGCACCTGCGCGCCCAAGAGATCGCCGCCGAAAACGGCCTGCCCTGCGTCTACCTGGTCGACTCGGGCGGGGCCTTTCTGCCGCTGCAGTCCGAGGTCTTTCCCGACAAAGAGCATTTCGGGCGCATCTTCTACAACCAGGCCCAGATGTCGGCCGCCGGCATCCCGCAGATTGCCGCCGTTATGGGCAGTTGCACCGCGGGCGGCGCCTACATGCCGGCGATGAGCGACGAGACCATCATCGTCAAGGGCAACGGGACGATCTTCCTCGGCGGGCCGCCGCTGGTGAAGGCCGCCACCGGCGAGGTCGTCACGGCCGAAGAGCTGGGCGGCGCCGACGTTCACTGCCGCAAGTCGGGCGTCACCGACCACTTCGCCGAGGACGACGAGCACGCCCTAGAGATCGCCCGCGACATCCTCGCCCACCTCAACCGCCCGGCCAAGACGGCCTACGAGTTTCACAAGCCCCAGGATCCGCTGTATTCGCCCGAGGAGCTCTACGGCATCGTCCCGTTGGATCCCAAGAAGGGCTTCGACGTCTGCGAGGTGATCGCGCGGTTGGTCGACGGCTCGGCCTTCCATGAATTCAAAAAGCTCTACGGCGCCACCTTGGTCTGCGGCTTCGCGCGGATCTTCGGCATGCCGGTGGGCATCGTCGCCAACAACGGGATCCTCTTTTCCGAAAGCGCGCAGAAGGGCGCGCACTTCATCGAGCTCTGCGCCCAGCGCCGCATCCCGCTCTTGTTTTTGCAGAACATCACCGGCTTCATGGTCGGCAAGGCCTACGAAAACGGCGGCATCGCCAAAGACGGCGCCAAGATGGTCATGGCCGTCTCCAACGCCCGGGTGCCCAAGTTCACCGTCGTGATCGGCGGCTCCTACGGGGCGGGCAACTACGGCATGTGCGGCCGCGCCTACGGCCCGCGGCAACTATGGATGTGGCCCAACGCGCGGATCAGCGTGATGGGCGGCGAGCAGGCGGCCAACGTCCTGCTCACCGTGAAGAAGGACCAGCTGGCCGAAAAGGGCCAGCCGCCGATGACGGCGGCGGAAGAGGCGAAGTTCATGGCGCCGACCCTCGAGAAGTACGCCGCCGAAAGCAGCGCTTATTTCTCGACGGCGCGGATCTGGGACGACGGCATCATCGATCCCGCGGACACCCGCAAGGTGCTGGGGATGGGGCTGGCGACGGCCTACAACGCGCCGATCCCGGAGACCCGTTTCGGCGTATTTCGCATGTAAAAGGGGATCTTATGGCCAAACCCTACGACACCCTGCTGATCGAGCGCGACCAAGGCGTCACCACCGTCACGCTCAATCGGCCCGAGCTGCACAACGCCTTCAACGAGGCGATGATCGCCGAGCTGGCCCGGGCCTTCGCCGAGTTCGGCAAGGACCCCGGGACCCGCGTGATCGTCCTGGCCGGGGCCGGCGAGTCCTTCTGCGCCGGCGCGGACCTCAATTGGATGAAGAAGGTCGCCTCCTACACGCCGGCGCAAAACAAGGCCGACGCCCTCAAGCTGCACAAGATGCTGCTCGCGGTCTACCGCTGCCCCAAGCCGGTGATCGCCCGCATCGACGGCGCGGTGCTGGGCGGCGGCACGGGGCTGGTCGCCGCGGTCGACATGGCCTTCGCCAACCAGGACGCCCTGTTCGGCTTCACCGAGGTGCGCCTGGGCCTGATCCCGGCGGTGATCTCGCCCTTCGTGATCCGCAAGATCGGCGAGGCCAATGCTCGCGAGTATTTCCTGACCGGAGAGAAATTCACGGCGCTCCGGGCCCAGGAAATGGGGCTGATCCAATACCAGGGTACTCCGGAATACGTTTATGAAAAGCTCCAGGACAAGATCCGCGAGCTGAAAAAGGGCGCGCCGACGGCCCTGGCGGATTGCAAACGCTTGATCGAGAAGGTGGGAGGCCAGGCGCTCGACAAGATCGGAGCCTACACCGCGGGACAGATCGCCGCCCGCCGCGGCAGCAAGGAAGGGAAAGAGGGCATGGTGGCGTTTCTGACGAAGCGCAAACCCGATTGGGTGGGGTGATGACAACCGGCAAAAAAATCCTGATCGCCAACCGCGGCGAGATCGCCCGCCGCGTCATCCATGCGGCCCGCGAGCTGGGCTACGCGACGGTGGCCGTGTATTCCGACCCCGACGCCGGCTCGCTCGCCGTGCGCGAGGCCGACGAGGCCTTCCGCCTGCCCGGCGCCGAGGTGAAAGAGACCTACCTCGACTCCGCTAGGATCCTCGCGATCGCGAAGGAGGCGGGCGTTTGGGCCATCCATCCGGGCTACGGATTCCTCTCCGAAAACGCCGCCTTCGCGGAGGACTGCGCCCAGGCCGGCCTCAAGTTCATCGGTCCCAGCCCCGAGACCATGCGCCGCCTGGGCAGCAAGGTCGAGTCCAAGCTTTTGGCCAAGAAGGCCAAGGTTCCCACCGTTCCGGGCTTCGAGGGCGAGCTGCCTTCCGGCAAGGAGTTGGAAAAGATCGCCGCCAAGATCGGCTACCCGCTGCTCATCAAGGCCGCGGCCGGCGGGGGCGGGAAGGGGATGC
>SZOV01000092.1 GCA_030263375.1 Deltaproteobacteria bacterium PRO3 | reverse complement strand
GCCATCGTTACGCCATTCGTGCAGGTCGGAACTTACCCGACAAGGAATTTCGCTACCTTAGGACCGTTATAGTTACGGCCGCCGTTTACTGGGGCTTCGGTTCGGAGCTTCGCCTTGCGGCTAACCCCTCCCCTTAACCTTCCAGCACCGGGCAGGCGTCAGACCCTATACATCGTGTTGGTACACTTTGCAGAGTCCTGTGTTTTTGTTAAACAGTCGTGACCCCCATTTCCCTGCGACCTACTTCGGCTCCACCCGCGAGGGGCTTCACCTAATGTAGGCACACCTTCTCCCGAAGTTACGGTGTTAATTTGCAGAGTTCCTTCACCAGAGTTCTCTCAAGCGCCTTGGGATACTCACCCCGCCTATGTGTGTCCATTTGCGGTACGGTCGACCTGACAACTAGCTACGAGATTTTTCTTGGAAGCATGGGATCAATCACTTTGCAGGGTCTAGGACCCATCGTACTCACCTCTCGGATATAACCGAACGGATTTGCCTATCCGGTCATCCTACAGGCTTGAACCACCACAACCGATCGGTGGCTGATCTACCCTTCTCCGTCATCCCTTAGCATCAAACGCTGCCAAGTCGGTTCGGGAATATTAACCCGATGTCCATCGTCTACGCTCTTGAGCCTCGACTTAGGTACCGACTAACCCTGGGCGGATTAACCTTCCCCAGGAAACCTTAGGCTTACGGCGAATGTGTTACTCTCACATTTTGTCGCTACTCATGCCAGCATAAGCTCTTCCAGAACCTCCAGCCCTCCTCTCGGTGGACCTTCGACGGCTACTGGAATATTCCTCTACCGCTCGACTTGTTTCGCAAAACAAATCGAACCCGCGATTTCGGCACTACACTTAAGCCCCGTTACATTTTCGGCGCGGACTCGCTTGACTAGTGAGCTGTTACGCTTTCTTTAAAGGATGGCTGCTTCTAAGCCAACCTCCTAGTTGTCGGAGCGTTTCCACATCCTTTCACACTTAGTGTAGATTTGGGGGCCTTAATCGGCGGTCTGGGCTCTTCCCCTTTCGACTATGAAGTTTATCCCCCACAGTCTGACTCCCGTATATAAGTTAGCGGAATTCGGAGTTTGGTTAGATTTGGTAATCGTTTTCCGACCCCTAGTCCATCCAGTGCTCTACCTCCGCTACTATCCATACGAGGCTATACCTCAATATATTTCGAGGAAAACCAGCTATCTCCCAGTTTGATTAGCCTTTCACCCCTACCCTCAGCTCATCCGAGAACTTTTCAACGTTCACCAGTTCGGACCTCCAGGCGGTGTTACCCGCCCTTCATCCTGGCCAAGGGTAGATCACTAGGTTTCGGGTCTATTGCATGCAACTGAATCGCCCTATTCAGACTCGCTTTCGCTGCGGCTACACCTCAACGGCTTAACCTTGCTACATACAATAACTCGCCGGCTCATTATGCAAAAGGCACGCGGTCAGGCATTGCTCGTAAGAGCCATAGCCCTCCCACTGCTTGTAAGTATACGGTTTCAGGTTCTATTTCACTCCCGTTCCCGGGTTCTTTTCGCCTTTCCCTCACGGTACTAGTTCACTATCGGTCGGAGGCACGTATTTAGCCTTGGGAGATGGTCCTCCCGGATTCCAACAGGGTTTCTCGTGTCCCGTTGTACTTGGGGTTCCTCTAGGGTTGCTTCGGATTTCGTCTACGGGGCTATCACCCGCTATGGCCTGACTTTCCAGACAGTTCGACTATCCTCCACAAATCCCATGTTAAGGCCCCGCAACCCCCGGTTGTAAACAACCGGGTTTAGGCTGTTCCCCGTTCGCTCGCCACTACTAGGGGAATCACTGACTTGTTTTCTTTTCCT
This sequence comes from Deltaproteobacteria bacterium PRO3, assembly GCA_030263375.1. Classification (NCBI taxonomy): domain Bacteria; class Deltaproteobacteria; species Deltaproteobacteria bacterium PRO3. The sequence goes on along the minus strand of SZOV01000092.1, from coordinate 10,769 downwards.
AGGGGTACTTAGATGTTTCAGTTCCCCCCGTTCGCCTCGCCAGGCCTATGTATTCAGCCTGGGATAACCGTGCTTTCGCGCGGCTGGGTTTTCCCATTCGGAAATCTCCGGATCAAAGTTTATTTAGCAACTCCCCGAAGCTTATCGCAGCTAATCACGTCCTTCTTCGCCGTCCTCCGCCAAGGCATCCACCATATACTCTTAGTAGCTTGACCAAACTTGTAATCCTTGTTTCGGACTTCTCGAAAGAAGGACGAATCAAGGACACTCATTTGAGTCTTTAACACTTGAGATTTCTGCTTTTTGAAATTGGATTGTCTTCGCAGATCGTATGCAATTGTCAAAGAACACGATTCGCTGTCTTCACACCGAATCAAAACTTTTTTCTCATCTCACTGTGGAGATGAGGGGGATCGAACCCCTGACCCCCGGCTTGCAAAGCCGGTGCTCTCCCAGCTGAGCTACATCCCCTAAGAATGTTTACCAAGAATCTTCTGGTGGGCCTGGGAAGACTCGAACTTCCGACCTCACCCTTATCAGGGGTGCGCTCTAACCACCTGAGCTACAGGCCCTATAGGATTTCGGGCCTGTTGCTGCCCGACTCAATTTGCCGGTCTTTCAAAACTGGATAGTCAACCTAATGGGAGGCGAGGATTGTCCTTTAGAAAGGAGGTGATCCAGCCGCAGGTTCCCCTACGGCTACCTTGTTACGACTTCACCCCAATCACTGTCCATACCTTGGACGGCTGCCTCCTTGCGGTTAGCTCACCGGCTTCTGGTATAAATAGCTTTCGTGGTGTGACGGGCGGTGTGTACAAGGCCCGGGAACGTATTCACCACGGCGTTCTGATCCGTGATTACTAGCGATTCCAGCTTCATGGAGTCGAGTTGCAGACTCCAATCCGAACTTGGACCGGCTTTGATGGGATTAGCTCCCCCTCGCGGGTTGGCAACCCTTTGTACCGGCCATTGTAGCACGTGTGTGGCCCTAGACATAAAGGCCATGAGGACTTGACGTCATCCCCACCTTCCTCCCGGTTAACCCGGGCAGTCCCTTTAGAGTGCCCAACTAAATGATGGCAACTAAAGGTAGGGGTTGCGCTCGTTGCGGGACTTAACCCAACATCTCACGACACGAGCTGACGACAGCCATGCAGCACCTGTCTCGGAGCTCTCTTGCGAGCACCCCCTCTTTTCGGAGGGGTTCTCCGGATGTCAAGTCTAGGTAAGGTTCTTCGCGTTGCGTCGAATTGAACCACATGCTCCACCGCTTGTGCGGGCCCCCGTCAATTCCTTTGAGTTTTAACCTTGCGGCCGTACTTCCCAGGCGGGATATTTAATGCGTTAGCTTCGTCACTGCGAGGTTTAAACCCGCAACAACTAATATCCATCGTTTACGGCGTGGACTACCAGGGTATCTAATCCTGTTTGCTCCCCACGCTTTCGCGTCTTAGCGTCAGTATCGATCCAGAGAACCGCTTTCGCCACCGGTGTTCCTCCCAATATCTACGAATTTCACCTCTACACTGGGAATTCCGTCCTCCTCTCTCGTACTCAAGCCAATCAGTTTCAGGCGCACTTCCTCGGTTAGGCCGAGGGCTTTCACACCTGACATAAAAGGCCGCCTACACGCGCTTTACGCCCAGTAATTCCGAACAACGCTTGCACCCTCCGTATTACCGCGGCTGCTGGCACGGAGTTAGCCGGTGCTTCCTTTGAGGGTACCGTCAATACCTATGGATATTAGCCATAGATAGTTTCTTCCCCTCCGACAGAGCTTTACGACCCGAAGGCCTTCGTCACTCACGCGGCGTTGCTGCGTCAGGGTTTCCCCCATTGCGCAATATTCCCCACTGCTGCCTCCCGTAGGAGTCTGGACCGTGTTTCAGTTCCAGTGTGGCTGATCATCCTCTAAGATCAGCTAACCATCGTAGCCTTGGTAGGCCATTACCCTACCAACTAGCTAATGGTGCGCAGGCCCATCTTTCAGTGATAGCTTTCATGAAGAGGCCACCTTTTACCACTGCTCCCGAGGGAGTCGTGGTCTTATCCAGTATTAGCCCGTCTTTCGACAGGTTGTCCCGGACTGAAAGGCAGGTTACCCACGTGTTACTCACCCGTTCGCCGCTTTACTCATCCTTGCGGACTTTCTCGCGCGACTTGCATGTGTTAGGCACGCCGCCAGCGTTCGTTCTGAGCCAGAATCAAACTCTCCAATTAAGTTATTGGACGATTACTGCTCCCGGCCGAAACCGGGAGATTAATCAAGGATGTTGATTAAAGGACTCGCTTCTTTTCAGTCGACTATCCAGTTTTCAAAGACCGAACAAAACCCTGTCTTGAGACGCTTTAAGACCAAAAAACCTCAATGCTCTCCACAGGAAACCTCGAAAGATTCTCTCGAGGAGGGCGCGGTTTTAAGTTCTTCAATCTTGTTTGTCAAGGAATTTGTTGAGAAAAAATAGGTAATAAAATTAGCAGGTTGCAATGGCGCTTCCTGGGCCTAATTCGAGGCTATTTTTTCTCAAAGACCTATCTCACAAGGCAGGAAATCATATTGCGACGGGCCGGAAAAAGTCAAGGTTCGGACAGAAAAAAAGCGCCTTTTTAAGCAAAATCCGGGCCTAGGCCGCGGGAATATCCCTGGGGGGCCACTCCACCGGCTGAGTCCCCGCCTCCCGGGGTAGTCCCGCCGCTATTCGTCCCGGAGCTCGTATTTCCCGTCTCGATGGAGGACGGTAAAGGTCTTGCGGGCCCCCGTCGGGATCAGGACGCCCGACTTGACGATGGGCGGAGAGGTGTCGATCTCCAGCCGGTATTCGCCCGCCCGCACGGCAAAGGGATTTTGGCTGAGCGGCATCTCGAGGACGGGGGTGTTCTTGTAGTCGTAAAGCGAGAAACTGACCTGCACCGCGTCCCGGATCGCCACCTGCAAGTCCTCGGCGCGGCTCACCTTGAAGGTGCGCCCGCCCATCACTTCGGCCAGGCGCTTGAGCAGCGATTCGGTGGTGGGATCGACGTCGCTGAAATAGATCACGTGCAAGCGCAACCGCTCCGCCTGCTTCGCCAGCCGCGTCGCCACCGCGATCGGATCGCCGCCGCACTGGTCCCAGTGGTTGGCGATCAATAAACCCACTCGGGAGCCCTGCGACTTCTTGAGGTCCTTCTCCAGCAGCTCCAGGCTGCGGGCGAGCGGCAAGGTCCCCTGCGCCTGCAAAACCTCCAATTCCGCCGAGGGATTCTTCAAGGGCTTGACGTCCTCGCAATAGCCCTGCCCCGCCAGCTGCGACGCGCCCAGGACCCGGGCGTTCAAGCGGACGTTCTGCGGCAAGGCCTGCACGAGCCCCGAAATCGCCGCCTTGGCCAGGTCGATCTTGAGCGCCTGCCCCACCGCGTCCTTCATGCCGACGGAGGCGTCGAGCAGCACCTCGACGTTGTCGGGAAATAGCATGCCCGTCGGGCTCAAGCCGGGATCGGCCTGCACGACGATCTCGCCCTGCCCCAACTGGACTTGCACCGCGTCCGTGGTGGTGGCCTGCGAATTCAGGTAGGCCCTCGCCTGGATGAAATAAGCGCCGGCGGGAAAGGCGCTGTTCGACCAAAGCAGGCGATACGGCGCCTGCAGACTCTCGCCGATCCACTCGCCGTCGACCAGAAATTCCACCTTCTGCACCTGCTCGAAGAGGCCGCCGCCGACCTGCGCCTCGATCTCGGCGAGATTGGAAAGGTACTCGCCGATACCCGGCCGCAGAATCTGCACCTGGGGCACCTGTTGGTTGACGTTCACCTGGATTTGGGCGCTCTCGCTGGTGCCGTCAGTGTAGGTCTGAACCGCTTGCAGAGTGTGCTCGCCATCGGGGAGCGAGGCCGAATTGAAGGGTATCTGAAAGGGCGGGCTGGTGGACTGCCCGATCTTGGTGCCGTCGACCAACAGGTCGACCGATTGGGTCTCGACGCCCTGGCTGCGCCCGACCGAGAGCAGGACGTTGAAATTGCCCGCGACCGTGTCCTTGTCCATGGGCTTGACGAAGCGCAGCGGCTTCTTGGCGACGTACTGCACCTCCACCGTCTCGGCGACGAGGTCGCCCTCCTGCGTGGCGAGCAGCAGGGTCAGACGATGCGGGCCGGGCTTTACTTTCAGCGCGCCCAGGTCCACAGACTGCTGCAACAAGCTCTTTTCGAGATCGATCGGCTTCTCGTCGTCGACCTTGAGCTGCAAGGATTGAATCAAACCGCTGTCCTGCGCCACGACCTCGAAGGAGAGCTTGCCCGCCTGAAACACGGGCTTGCCTTCCGCGTCTTTCGCCCACTTCAGCCGCGGCAAGGGGGCCAGCTGGGGAAAGCTGACGGCGACTTCGCCCAGGCTCTCCGCCGCGGCGGAGAGCAGTTCGAAGCCCAGCGAGGCCGGGGTCGGCGCGGCGTAGACCGAATCACCCGGGCTTTCCACCGCGCCGAGCGCGAGAATACTGAAGGCGGCCTGCTGCTTCTTCGCCTCGGCGGCGGCCGCATCGCGCTGCTCGGCCGTGGGCAGCTTCGGCGCGTCGGTGACGAGAATCACCTGTTTGAGCCCCTTCGCCCCGGAGAGCTTCTTGAAAGCCTGACTCATCGGATCGCCGCCGGCCCCCGCCCCGCCCTGCAGCGCCTTGGCGATCTGCTTGGGCCAGGCCGTCGCCTCGCCCGCCTGCAGGGTCTCCGCGGCCGCGGGCCCGACGACATGCAGCCGGTCGTGCCCGCGCAACTGCCGGGCCAGCTCGAGGATGGCGCCGGTCAGGGAAGATTTCACCTGGGTCTCGACCAAACTGGGGAGATTCACCAAGAGGGCGATCTGTCGTTCTTGGCCGAGTCGCGAGGTCTCGACGCTGGCCTTCACTCCCTTCAAGGCCTTGTCGCCGCGCTCCAGCACGAGATGCTCGGGCACGCCCGGGGCGAAGCTGCGGCCCTCTTGATTGCGCACCATCAAGAAGGCCTGGCGCCCCTTCCCTTGCGGGCGAGAACGGGAGGCGGCCACGCTCAAATGCATCCAACCGGCCTTGCCGAAACTCGGCTTCGCGTTGAAGACCTGCACCCGGATCGGGCTGGTCGCAGGATCGAGTAGGGTCGCGCCGAAGAAGTCCTGCTTCGCGAGGCGTCCCAGCAACGGTAGCTCGAGGCCCTGGCGGTCGAGCAACTTGACCCCCAGCGCGGTCCCTAGCGCGGCGATGCCGAGCAAAACCCAACCCCCGCGTCGCAACAGGGAGCCTTCCGCGCGGGGATGGAAGAGCAAGGCCAGCAGCACCCCGAGACCGGCCAGCGGAAAGGCAAATCCCAGGGCGAGGACTCCGGGGCGCAACAGGAGCGGGAGCTTGGCCAAGGCGGCGGGCCCCCAGATGCCGTCCTCGAATTTTAGCCCGGCGATCAAGGCGAGGGCCGCGGCGATCGCGATCACAAGCCAGGCCAGCAAGGCCAATAGCTTCGGAATAAAACCGACCCGCTTCGTCGTGAACAAGATCCAGGCCACGACGCCCGAAGCCACGATCAGGAAAGGCCCCAGCCACGTGTCGAGTGGCAACTTGAAGAAGTGCAGCGACTCGGGATCGGAGGTGTAAAACCGGAAACCGGCGTAGCTGACCAAGCCGAACCAAGCCAGGACCGTGCCGAGGAAGGCGGTGCGTCCCTCCCAGCGCCGCAACAAGGCGCCGCCCAGGCAGAGCAGCGAGAAGGCCACGGCGACGATTGCCGGCAGGCGCAGCGCGGCCCCCTGCCGCAGCACCTCGACCAAGCCCTCGGCAAGGAACAAAAAGAAAAGCAAGGCCAGGGCAAAATAGGCCGGAGAAAATTTTGGCTTGGCGTGAGGCGGGGGCGTTGCGGGAAGGGCCTCTTCCTCGATCTCCGGCGCCTCCGCGGCCACGGGCCGGGGTTCCGGCTTGGCCTCCGGCTTCGAGGGTTTCTTTTCACGGGGCAACTCCGGCCTCGCGGCCTTTTCTTCCCTTCGGGCCTTGGGCTCTTCCTTGGCGGGGCCCCCTCGTCCCCCCTTAGGCATGGGCTCAGTCGTCTCCTCGGGCAGGGCCTCGCCGGGAGGAATCTCCCCGACCTCGTGGTCGCCGGTGCGCTCTTCGTCGAAGAAGGCGATGTCGTGGAGGTCGGAGTCCTCCGCGGTTGGAGCGCGGACGATGACCGTCTCGTCGAAGCCTTCTTTCAGTTGGCGGATGTCGACGTCGATGACGGTCTTGTCGAAGTCTTCCGGGCTGGGTTTTTTCGGATCGTCTTTTTTGGCCATGATTCCCTACCGAAGCGCTGATGCCCCCTATTTTTAATCAGGCGGCCCGGAAATACAAAGCATAATCTTTCCAATAGCTTAAAAAGCCCCCCGCGCCTCGGCCCCCGCGCCGATCGAAACCGCGTCCGAGGGTAACTTCAAGAATCGCTTAAAGTTTTAAGTGTTTGACGAAGAAAAAGACCTTTGTCTAGAATTCGAGAGGCCAAGTGGGTAATATTTGAAATCACAGGAGGAATTATGGCCGTGCCCGCCAAGACCGTCACCGAGGAAAGCAGCAGTCCCTATGCCGTCAACAAGGCCCTCTTCGACGAGGCCACCTCGGTCAAGGACAAGATGAAGCTGATCGAGGGCCGGCTGCAAAAGATGGAAGAGCATCGCAGCGAGGTCTCGGACTCCGTCTACCTCAAGGTCAAGACCGACTACGAGGTCCAGCTCGACGAGGTCCGCGGGCATTTTGAGGGAAAATGCCGCGAAATCGAGGGCGAGCTCAAGCACCTCTATGAGGCGCAATCCGAGCAGGAGGCCTCTCTCTCCAAACACCAAGAGGTGCTCGAGGAGGCCAAATTTCGCCACCGGCTGGGGGAATACAACGACAAGAAGTTCAAGGACATCGAATCCCAGCAAAATAAAGAAATTAAAAAATACAATGACTTACTCGACACTATTAAAGCATCTATTAAGCAATACGAAGACATCCTGGGCCGCGCCTTCGACGCCCAGGCGACGCCGGCCTATGAAAAACCCGCGGCGCCGGTAAAAAAGAAGGTCGAGCCCGCCCCGCCGCCCCCGGTCGCCGCGCCGCCTCCGGTGCAGGCCAAGGCGCCGCCCACGGCCGCCCCGGCGCCGGTCAAGGACGAGGACACCCTCAAGACGCAGAGCCCTCCCATAGAGGATTACGTCGAGGCACCCCTTCCCTCGCTCGCCAAAGAAGAAGCTCCCACCGCCGAGTCCGAGCAGGCCTTTGAGGCCAAGCTCAGCGACGAGCTCGACATGTTCCTCGAGACCGAGGGCGATTATTTCAGCCAAGAGCCCGAGGAGGCGCCGGCCGCACCTCAGACCCCGCCCCCGGCACCCAGCGCCCCGGCCGCCAAGCCCGAGCCCGCCCAGCCGTCCACGGTGAGCAAGACCAAACCGGTGGAGGATTCCATCTCGACCATCCTGCGCGACATTCCCCTGGAAGACGAGGCCGGCGAGGCCGTGACCCAGGGCGCCTCCGAGGAGACCGGCTCGAACATCGACGTGCGCGAGATCCCGGCCGAGGCCTCCCTGCTGCTGATCGAGGGCGATTTGGACGAGAGCGAATTCATCCTGGGCGAGAACACCAGCATCGGCCGCTCGCCCTCCAACGACATCTGCCTCAAAGAATCCAAGGTCAGCCGACAGCATGCGGCGATCAACTTTCGCAACGGGCATTACGTCATGATCGACCTGAAGAGCTCCAACGGCATACTCGTCAACGGCCGCAAGGTGGAAGAGGCCTATCTGCAGGACGGCGACATCATCACGGTGGGCAGCTTCAAATTCCAGTTCAACTTGGCCTGAAGAATCCGGCAAATAGCTTTGGTGGCTCCGGCCTATGACCTCCCACCCTAACGCCACCCTGCTCGTATTCATCGCCGGCTATGCAGCGTTGGCCGTCGGCCATCTCTTTTCCTTCAAGATCAACCGCACGGGCATCGCCCTGTTGGGAGCCATTTTGATGGTCACCGTGGGGGGCTTCCCGCCGCATCAGGCCCTGCTGGCGGTGAATTTTCCGACCCTCATCACCCTCTACGCCCTGATGATCCTCTCCGGTCAGCTCTGGCTGTCGGGCTTCTTCACCTGGGTCGCCCAAAAGATCGCCTCCGCTCTCGACCGGCCCAAGGTCTTTCTCTTTCAATTGATGGCCGCTTCGGCCCTGCTCTCGGCCTTTTTGATCAATGACGTGGTCTGCCTGGCCTTCACGCCGGTCGTCACCCTTGCGGTCCTCCGCAAGGGCCTCAACCCGCTGCCCTTCCTGATGGGATTGGCCTTAGCCGCCAACATCGGGGCGGCGGCGACGCCGATCGGCAACCCGCAGAACATCATGGTCAGCTCCATGGCCCGCCTACATTTTTCCCAGTACCTCCTCTGGAGCCTGCCGCCGACGCTGCTCGCCTTGGCCGCCGCCTATGGCCTGACCTGGGCCCTGGGCCGCAAGGACTTGAAGACCGTCCAGGCGCCGCGCCCCCTCGAGGAGGCCTTCCCCGTCCTGGACCGCCGCGAGACGACCAAGGGACTGCTCCTCTTCGGGATCGTCGTGGCCCTCTTCTTCACCCCGCTGCCCCGCGACCTGGTCATGCTGAGCGCCGCGGGGATCCTGCTGCTCAGCCGGCGCATCTCCAGCACCGATCTCCTCGGCCGGGTCGATTACTCGATCCTCACTTTGTTCACGGGCCTCTTCATCATCGTGGGCGGCCTGCGCGACACGGCCTTCCCCGCCATGGCTCTGCGGGCCCTGCAGTCCTGGGGCGTCGACCCGCACAACCCCTACTTATTGACCCTGGTGACGGCGGCCTTCAGCAATTTGATGAGCAACGCGGCCACGGTGATGCTGCTCGCCAAGACCCTTTCCCTCCAGGACACGGCCACCGCGATGGTGCTCGCCCTATCCAACAGCTTCGCGGGCAATTTGCTGATCATCGGCAGCATCGCCAACCTGATCGTCGCCGAGCAAGCGGCGCGCTACGGGGTGGAGATCCGCTTCCGGGCCTTTGCGCGCTACGGCCTTCCCGTCACGGCGGTCTCGCTGGCGATCTTGATGGGATGGATTTGGCTGAGGCTGCGCTGGGGCTGAGGACTTGGCTCAATGCGCCTCGGCCCAATTCGGGCCCAGTCCGATCTCGACCTTGAGCCTCACGCGGAAGGGCACCGCGCCCTCCATGCGGCGGCGCACCAGCTCGCGCAGGGCCTCCCTCTCGGGGTCCGCGGCCTCGAAGACCAGCTCGTCGTGCACTTGGAGCAGGAGGCGGGATTTCATGCCCTTCTCGCGCATCTCGGCCTCGATCTCGACCATCGCCTTCTTGATGATGTCCGCGGCGGTGCCCTGGATCACGGTGTTGAAGGCGATGCGCTCGGCGAGGTTGCGCGACATCGTGTTCTTGCTGTCGATCTCGGGGACGAAGCGGCGCCGCCCCATATAGGTGCGCACCTCTTTCTTCTCGCGGGCCTCGGCCAGGACCTTCTCGCGGTACTCGCGCACGCCGGAGTATTTTTCAAAATACTGGTCGATGTATTTCTTCGCCTGGGCCTGGGTGACGCCCAACTGCCCGGAGAGTCCGAAGGGCGTCTGCCCGTAGACGACGGCGAAGTTGACCGTCTTCCCCGCCGCGCGCATCGCCGGCGTGACCAGGGCCTCGTTCACCTGGAAGATGCTCGCCGCCGTCATCCGGTGGATGTCGTGCTCTTCGGCGAAGGCCGCCAACAATGTGGGGTCCCCCGAAAGGTGGGCGAGGACCCGCAGCTCGATCTGGGAATAGTCGGCGCTGAGCAGGGAAAATCCCGCTTCGGCGACGAAGGCCCGGCGGATCTTCGCGCCGTCCTCGCTGCGGATGGGGATGTTCTGCAGATTGGGATCGCTGCTGGAGAGCCGGCCCGTCTCGGCGATGGTCTGGTTGAAGCTGGTGTGGACCCGGTGCGTCCCGGGATCGAGGATCTCGAGCAGGGCGTCGACGTAGGTCGACTTCAGCTTGGCCAGGCTGCGGTACTCGAGGATCTCCTTGGGCAGCTCGTGTACCTTGGCCAACTCGGTCAAAACATCCACGTCGGTGGAATAACCGGTCTTGGTCTTGCGCTGGACCGGCAGCTTGAGCTTTTCGAAGAGGATGGTCCCGAGTTGCTTGGGCGACTGGATGTTGAAGGCCTCGCCCGCCAGGGCGTGGATCTTGGCCTCCTGCGCCTGGATGCGCGCGCCGAACTCGGCCTGCAGGCCCTCGAGGAATTTCTTGTCGACCTTGATCCCGCGCCGTTCCATCTCCTCGAGGACCAGGCTCAAGGGGATCTCCACGTCATGGAACAAGTCCCAAAGACCGGCCTCCTTAAGCATGGGCTGGAAGAGCTCGGCCAGCTGCCAGGTGACGTCGGCGTCCTCGCAGCTGTACTCCGCGGCCGCCTGGGGGTCGACGGCGGAGAAGTCGCCGCCCTTCCCCGCCACCTCCTCGAAGGAGATCATCTTGTGGTCGAGGTGGCGGGCGGCCAGGTTGTCCAGCTTATGGCTGGTCGCCGGGTCCAGCAGGTAGCTGGCCAGCATGGTGTCGCAGCTCAAGCCCGCAACGCGCACGCCGTGATTGCGCAAGACGTGGGAGTCGTACTTGAAATGTTGGGCGATCTTGGCGACCGCCGCGTTTTCCAGGACGGGCTTGAGCGCCGCCAGCGTCGGCTCGAGGGCGAGCTGCCGCGCGGCATGGGCGTGGCCGACCGGCAGGTAGTAGGCCTCCCCCGCCGCGGGGGCGAAGGAGAGCCCCACCAGGCGCGCCTTGAGGGGGTCTAGCGAGGT
>SZOV01000091.1 GCA_030263375.1 Deltaproteobacteria bacterium PRO3 | reverse complement strand
CCTTCCCCCCTTTCCCAGGCTGGGCTCCAGCGAGATCGCCGAGATGGGCGCCGCCTTCGAGGGGATGCGCGAGGCGCTCGAAGGCAAGAAATACGTCGAGGCCTACGTCCAGTCGCTCACCCACGAGCTGAAGAGCCCGATCGCGGCCATCCAGGGCGCGGCCGAGATCCTGCAGGAGGAGAAAAATCCCGAGGCGCAGGCGAAGTTCGTCGCGAACATCCGCGCCGAGTCCGCGCGGATGCACCGGATCGTCGAGCGCATGCTCGAGCTGGCCGCCCTGGAGTCCCGGCGGGGCCTGGAGGCCGCGGAGGATCTGGATCTGGCGGTCCTGGCCGAGGCCGTCCTGGCGCGGCTCAAGGAGCGCTTCGCGGCCAAGGGGATCCGCGTCGAGTCGCGGTTGCCCCGGCCGCTTCCGCTGCGCGGCGAGGCCTTCCTCCTCGAGGCGGCGCTGACCAACCTTTTGCAAAACGCCCTCGACTTCAGCCCCCGCGGGGGGACCCTCCGCATCGAAGCCGAGGCCGCGGGGGAGGGCCTCCGCCTGCGGGTCCTCGACGAGGGCCCCGGCATCCCCGACTACGCCCTGGGCCGCGTCTTCGAGCGCTTCTACTCCCTCCCGAGGCCCGAGGGCGGGAAGAAGAGCTCGGGTTTGGGCCTAAGCTTCGTCCGCGAGGTGGCCCGCCTGCACGGCGGGACGATAGAAATTCAGAACCGCCGCGAGGGCGGCGCCGTAGCTATCCTGACCTTGGCCAGGGCACCCCATGAAGAAGCCGCTTGAGAAAATCCTCCCCCTCCTTCTGATCCTCCTGCTGCTGCCGGCCGCGGCCGCCGCCAAAAAACCCAAAAAGCTTCGGGCCGAGAAGATCGTGGTCGAGAAGGCCGAGCGGCGCATGACCCTGTACCGCGAGGGCAAAGCCTGGAAGACCTACAAGGTCGCGCTGGGCGGGGAGCCGGTGGGCCCCAAGCGCGAGCAGGGCGACCACAAGACCCCGGAGGGGCGCTACACCATCGACTACCGCAATCCCAATTCCAGCTACCACCTGTCCTTACATATCTCTTACCCCAACCGCAGCGACACCGCGGCGGCCAAGGCCCGCGGCGTCTCGCCCGGCGGCGCGATCATGATCCACGGCCTGCCCAACGGCGCGCCGGATTTCGGGGCGACGCACCGCCTCTACGACTGGACCGACGGCTGCATCGCCGTCACCAACGAAGAGATCGAGGAGATCTGGGACCTGGTGCCCAACGGCACGCCGATCGAGATCCTCCCCTAGGCGGCGGGCGCTCTGCGCCAAGGCCGCCCGCAAGCCCCCGTCGTCCCGCGATTTCAGCAAATAGGCCATCGCTTCATAATATAGCTCCGGATCGTAGGAGATCAGGATCAAGTCCACGCCGGCCTCTAGCGCCTGCCGCGCGGCGGGCCCGACCCCTCCCGGCCGACCTTGGATCGGTCCCATCGTGAAGTCGTCGGTGATCAGGACCCCCTCGTGCCCCCAGGAACCGCGGATCAGGCCGCGGACGATCGCGGGGGAGAGCGAGGCAGGGAGCTCGGGATCGAGTTCGGGGACGCGAACGTGGCCCAGCATCAGGAAGGCGCGGCTTGCGGCCAGGGTCGCGCGGAATGGGAGCCAGTCGGCAACCTCGAGCGCGTCGCGCGGGATCTCCAGCCTGCCTTCGCGCAGGTGGGTGTCGACCGCGACCTGTCCGAGACCGGGGAAATGCTTCAACGTGCAACGCAGCCCCCGTCTCTCGAAGGCGAGGCAGTAGGTCGTCGCGGCCTCCGCGACCTCCAGCGGATCTGCCGAGATCGCGCGCTGGTCGAGCCGGGTGTGGGGGTGGAAGCGGCCGTCCTGGTCCGGATGGCGCAGGTCGACGACCGGGCTAAAGTTCAGATTGACGCCCAGCTCGGCCAAGGCCCGGGCCTGCAGGTCGGCGTAGGCCTGGGCCGTGCCGCCGGCGCGCAGCCACACCGCGAGGGAGGGCTGGGCCGGCACCAGGGGAGAAAGCCTGGAGACCGGCCCGCCCTCCTGGTCGGTCGCGATGTAGAGCGGCGGCAAGCCCTGGGCGGCCTGGATCTCTTGCAGCCGGCGGAGCTCCGCCCGCACTTGGTCGCTTGTCTTGCCTTGGATGTTGCGCTGGGTGACGAAGACGCCGCCCACCGCCCCGCGGGCGACGAGGGCCTCGAGCTCGGCGAAGTCCCGGTAGCCTACGAGAAAGTGGCGGCCGAGGCGCCGCAATGCCGCCGGTTCCGCGGCCAAGACCCGCTCGCGCAAGGAGTCGGCCTGGCGTTGGAGGCCCAAGGGGATCAACCCCGCCAGGATCAAGGCGATCGCCCAAGCCTTCCGTCCGCGAAATTTCCAGGCGAGGGCCGCGCCCAGGATCGGCAAGATCCAGGGCAGGGTCTCGCGCCAGGCGAGGAGGAAGGGGGAGCGGGACTTCAGTCCCACTCCCCCGAGGACCATGAGCAGGAGGGATAAGGCGATTCGGGATTTCCACATGGCCGTCTCCTCGCCCCTTAGGAAGCCGCCGTCGCGTTGAGCGCCGGCGCCGCCTTGTTTTGGTCGATCTCGTACCAGTTGATCCGGCGCGTGAGGAACATCACCGCCGCGAGGATGAGGAAGAGCCCGCCCGTCCCCATCAACAGGGCGTAGTCCTCGGCGCGCAGCAGGGTGAAGAGGTAGGCGTAGAGTCCGGAGAGGACGGTGGCCATCAGGAGGGCGCGGCCCTTTCTCTGCAGGACCGTCGTCAAGTAGGCGGTGATCAGGCCCACGGTGCCGGCGGTGGCCGCGAGGTAGGCCCAACCGAAGGCGATGTGCTCGGAGAGCGAGAGCAACAATAGATAAAAGAGGCAGAGCCCCGCGCTGACCAGGAGGTACTGGACGGGGTGGATACGCAGCTTGCTCATCACCTCGAAGAGGAAGAAGGCGACGAAGGTCAGCAGGATGAAGAGCATGGCGTACTTCGCGGCGCGGGTGGTGAACTGGTAGATGTCCACCGGCATCATGAAGTCGGCGCCGAAGGCGAAGCCCGGCAGGTAGAGCTCGGGCGGGTTGTCGCGCCAGCTCTGCGGGATGGCGCGGGCGGTCTCGGGGATCTTCCACTCCGCCTGAAAACCCTGCGCGTCGACCGTGCGGGACACGGGCAGGAAATTCCCCGTGAAGCTCGGATGCGGCCAGTTGGCGGAGAGTTTCACGCGCGTGTCCTTGCCGAGCGGGAGGAAGGCCAGGTAGCGGCCGCCGCCCATCTGCAGGTTCATCTGGAAATCGAAACCCCGCGTCTCGGCGGCGATCGGCGGCAGCTTGGCGCGGATCGCCGAGTCGAAGAGGGCGCCGTCCTTGGTGCCGGGCTCGAAGGGGATGGCCTGCCCGTTCCACGAGACCTTCGGCGTCTCGCGCAGGCCGCGCAGGTCGCTCACGCCCAAGGTGAGGAAGGCGCGCTCCCAGTAGATCTTCTCGTCGGGGATGCCCCAGGCCGAGAAATCCGGCTTGGCGAAGCGGCCCTGGACCTTCATCTCGCCCTGGTAGACGGGCACGCGGAAGATGCCGCGGTGCAGGGTCTGGGAGGCGAGGGCGCTCTCGACCTCCAGTCTTTCCGGGAGGAAGTAGGCGAAGTGCAGCTCGCGCTGCAGCGTCTCTTGGCCCTTCTCGTTGGTGAGCTTGTTCTCGACGAGGAAGGGCACGACGAGGACGGGGCCGCTTAGGGTTTGCTCCCCGCCCCAGCCCTTCAAGACTTCGCCGCTCGCCTCGGCGCGGCGCTGCTGGCGCTCGTCGATCAGGTTGAGGATGAAGAGGGTGGGAATGAGCATCACCAGCGTCATCACGCCGATGAAGAAGATTTTCAGCAGGACTGCGAATCGACCTTTCATGGTTTTTCTCCTTGGTTTCGACCGAGCGGCGGGCGGCATGCCCGCCGTTGGAGAGATCTTCGGCGGGACGGATGAAGGGAGGAGGAAGCGGGGATGAAAAAACGATGAAAAATTCGGGATAGGAGATGACGGCTTCGTCAGGGCGAGCCGGTTTCTTAAAAAATTAGTAATAACAAGAAGTTATATTGATACTGTATTGGATGGTCCTTGGGCAGTAGCCTAAGGCGATGTCTTTCGAAAATATTCCAGTATCCCCGCCGCAACCCCTCCGGCGTAGTCCTCGTAGAGGCTGGAGAATTCCTGTCCGGCGATATTTCTCCGACCCGAAAAATCTCCGGCCTGGATTCGTGCGATCGTCTCGGGGTGGTTCATCACGTAGGCCTCGAGGAAGATCGTCGGGTTTTCGTAAAGGCGATTCGCCAGCAGGTTGCGCGACCAGAGGTAGGGATTGTCGCCGACCTTCTTTACCGAGCCGCCCGGGACCAGGGCGGGCGGCAGGCCCGTGCTGCGGGCCAGGGCCTCCGCGACGGCCTCGGCGAGCGGCCGCTCGACGAAGTGGCTGCCGTCGAGCATCCGGCGCAGGGTCTCGAAGCGCACGTCGTCGAAGGCCCACTCCCCCGCCTCGACCGCGCCGGGGATCAAGACGTGCAGGTGATTGCTCGCCGCCAGGCGGGGCGCCTCGGGATCGCCCCAGTCGCCGGCGTTGAAATGGAGGCAGACCGTCAGGTCGGGGCGGATCCTCTGGTTGACGAGCGCGGCGCGGGCGCGGATCTCGGCGACGCGGTAGAAGAGCAGCTCGCTCACGCGTCGCACCTGCTCCTCGCGAGGCAGGGCGCGGAAGGCCTCCGGCCGGGCGAGGTTTAGGTCCTGGCCCTCGTCCAGGTATTTCGCCGCCGTCTCTTCGAGGTCCTTCGGCCTCAGCGGCGTGACCGGCTCGGCGGATTCGCGCGTCAAAAATACCTCGGCGCCCCAGCCTTCGAGGCGGGTCCGCAATTTTTTCGCCACCAGGAGGGTTAGGTCGCCCTCGGCGACGGGGGCTTGGCCCTCCGGGCGAAACCAGCGGTCCTCCATCCGCGCCCAGGCGCCGCCCAGGTGGCCGGGGTCGAGGGCGATGCGCAGGCCGGCGAGCGGCTTGTCCCGAGTGGGATTACGGAGCGGGGAAGTTCGCCAGTAGCGGGGCGGCTCTTTCTTCGAGGCCGCATCGCGGGCCAAGGGGAGAGAGAAGGTCGCTTCGGATTTTGCGCGGGTCTTCACCTCGAGGGTCTTTTCCTCGAGCCGCAGGTACTTCGCCCAGCCGTCGTCGTAGCCGTAGACCTGGAGGGTCAAGGCTTGAAATAACTCCGTCGTCAGCGCCTCGCCGTAGGCCGCCAAGGACCGCCACTCCGGCTCCGTTCCCAGGGCGCTCAAGTTGGGCGGGGCCTTCGCGCAGGCGGCCCCCAGCAGCAGCGCCACGGATAACAGGAATTTCGCGCGCCGCATCCCCGCCTCCTAGAAGAAATACCCGAAGGTGAAGTGCAGGCGCCCGACGCCGTCGCCCGGATGGCGGTCGAGGATGAAGCCGTAGTCGACGCGGATCGGGCCGACCGGCGTGACGTAGCGGACGCCGGGACCGGCGGAGTGCCTCAGGTTGAAGAGGTTGAAGTCGCTCATGTCGGGGATGACGATGCCGGTGTCGAGGAAGCCCACCACCTGGAAATTCCCGAAGGCGCGGATCTGCAGCTCGAAATTGTGCACCAGCGAGAAGGTGCCGCCGGTGGGCAGCAGGGAATCCTGCGAGAAGCCCCGCACCGTGTCGTCGCCGCCCAGGTAAAGCCGCTCGTCGGCGGTGATGAAGGTGTCGCCCGGGAAGGGGAAGATCTTGGCCACGCGCAGCGCGTTCGCGATGGTGACGCGGGAGAAGGGGCTGTACCAATGGCCCAGGTTGGCCTTGGTGGTCAGGTAGTTCCCGGAAAGCTGGATGAACTGGTGGGTCATGGTGACGGCGCCGTTGAGGTAGTAGCCCTTGCGCGGGTCGCCGTAGCTGTCGCGGCGGTCGTAGGTGACGCCCAAGGTGGTCTCGAAGCGCGTGTGGTCGTCGGCGCTTTCCCGGGGCTCCAGCTCGTCGATGAGGGTCTTGCTCTCGTTGAAGTCGACGTACTCGAAGTCCAGGCGGCCATAGGCGCTCAAGTAGGGCCCGAAGTCCTTGAACAGGGTCGAGAAGGCGCCGGTTTCGAAGTCCTCGAAGAAGGGCCGGCGGTTGACGCCCGCGAAGGCGCCGACCAGCAGCTGCACCGAGGTGCCGCGGACCCGCGGGTCGATGTAGTTGATCTCGAAGCGCGAGACCTCCTGGCCGCCCTGCAGCTTGATGTTGCCGTTCTTGCCCGAGCCCCACATGTTCAGCTTGTTGAAGACGATCTTCCCGCTGAAGCCGGTGTCGGTGTTGTAGCCGGCCTCCAGGTCGATGATCTTCGTCTTGCGCTCCTGCAGGCGGATGACGGTGTGGACGACGGGCTCCCGGTTCGCCAGGCCCAGGGTCTCGATGTTCACGCCGTCGAAGGCGCCAAGGCGCCGCAGGTTGAGCTGCGACTGCAGGATGTCCTTGGCGGAGAACTCCGCGCCTTCCTTGAAGCGCAGGTTCTTTCGGATGGTCCTTTCCTTGGTCAGCGAGTTGCCGACGAAGAGGATGCGCCCGATGGTGACGTGGGTGCCCAAGTCCACGCCCATGCGCAGGTCCCAAAGATTCTCCCGGACCTTGTCGGCCCGCTTGTCGATTCGCGCATAGGGAAAGCCGTGGTTGGAGAGGGTCAGCAGGACGAACTGCACGTCCTCGTCGAAGCGCAGCGGGCTGTAGGGCTCGCCGGGCCGGCAGGCGAGTTTTTCCCAGACCTCCAGCTTGACCTCTTCGGGCAGGCCCTCGATGTGCAGGTTCTCGACGCGGGCGCGGGCCTGCTCGTCGATGTCGACGGTCAGCAGCACCCGGTCGCCGACCAGGTTGAAGTTGCGCTCCCACTTGGCCACCTTGGCGTCGAGCCAGCCCTCCCGTTGGTAATAGCTCTCGATCTGCTTCAGGTCCTCTTGGAAGAGCTCGGGGAGGTAGTAGCCGGGCTCGCCGAGGCCCGTCGCCTTGGTCTGGATCGTTTCCTTGAGCTTCGAACTCTTGACCCCGCGGTTGCCGACGAATTCGATCTCGCCCACCCGGCGCTGCGGGCCCTCGATGATGCGGAAGGTGACGAGGTAGTTTTCGTCGTCGACCTTCTCGCGGCTTGCCTCGACCTTGACCTCCTCGTAGCCGCGCTCTTTGTAGAAGCGCGCCAGCTTGGCCCGTGAGGCCTCGATCTCGAAGTCGTCGAAATCGCCGTCCTCGTAGATGGTGATATGCTTGCGCAGCACCTTGTCGAAATAGTGGTCGTTGCCCTCGAAGGAGACGAAGACGCGCTTGCCCTGGCGGATCGCCACCTGGATGTCGACCTTGCGGGCGTCGTAATCGTAGGTCTCCCCTTCGAGGCGGACGCGGGCGCGGACGAAGCCCTTGTCGCGGTAGAGGCCCTTGATCTTGGCCAGGTCCTTCTTGATCTGGCGGGGCTTGTAGTGGCTGTAGGTGAAGATGATCGTGCTGATCCGCTTGGGGTTGAGGGCGGTGTTGCCCGTGACTTCCTTATCGCGCAGGCGGTAGGTCTTGCCCTTCTCGATCTTGATCGTGATCGTCACCTCGCGGTGCTCCTCGTCGTAGTCCTCGATGGCCAGGACCGTGGTGTCGAAGTACCCCTCTTGTTCGTAGAGGCGATCGAGGCGGTCGAGCTGCTCGGGAAGCTTGGCCTTGTCGTAGATCTGGCCCGGGATGAGGAAGAGGGTGCGGCGGACCTTGCCCTCGAGCAGCGGGTAGTTGCCGCGGATCGTGACGTCCTTGATCAGGTAGCCCTCGACGAGCTCGAAGGTGAGACCGACGCCGCCCTCGTCGTACTCCACCAGGACCTCGACCGAGACGAAGACGCCCCACTTGCGAAGGTTGTTGATGGCGTTCTCCAGCTTCTCGCGGGTCAGGACCTCGCCGAGCTCGAGGCCGACCACGTCCCGCGCGACCTCCTCGCGGTAGACATTGAGGCCTTGGAAGCCGATTTTCAGGACCGCGCCCATCACCTCGTCGGGATCGGGGGCGTAGGCAGGCGCCTCCGCCGCGGGAGTGGGCGAGGGCGACGGCAAGGGGGCCTGCGCGGCCGCCCCGAAGGGCGCCAGCAAGGCCGCGAGCAGCGCCAGGATTTTAAGCGGATCCGGTCTCAAAAGCTTCTCCAGCGCAGGGTGAAATCGAAATCGAAGGACCCGTCGCTCAGCTGCGAGGCCTTGAGCAGGGCGTTGTCGAGCAGCAGGTATTCCATCTGCACGCCCTGCACCGGGTCGTCGATGCCCAAGTCGGTCTTGAATTCCAGCGACAGCCTCTCGGTCAGGCGCTTGCCGACCACCAGCGTCTGGATGCCTTGGCGGTTGTTGCGGCGGCTGATCGACTCGTCGGCGGCCTCCAGCCGGAAGATGTCGATCGAGGCCTTTTCGGCCAAGGGCCGCTGCAGGAAGCCGGCGATCTGCGAGGCGATCACCGAGCTGGCCAGGCTGGAGCTGCTGGTGCCGGTCTCGCCGGGCGGCGCGCCGGTGAAGACCATCGCGAGGATGTCGCGCTTCGGCAGGCCGGCGTCGCTGAGGAAATTCAGTTGCAAGTTGTCGAGGTAGCCGACGATGTGCGCCGTGACGTTGACCGTGCCCAGGTTGCGCAGCACCTCCTTCGAGGCGGTGACATCGACGTAGGGCTGGGTCTTGGGACCGCGGAAATCGACGTAGCCGCGGGCGTTCTCGAAGGCGATCTTGAAATAGGTGAAGTCGCCGTCGAGGATTTGGATCTCGCCCTGCACCTCCGGCTGTTTGGCGGGCCCGGTGACCTTCAGGTCGGTGGCGAGGAACATCCGTGCGACGTTGTTCTTGATCGCGAGCTCGCCCGGGCTTTTGATCCGCAGGTCCAGCAGGATGCGCTCGAGCCAGGGGTTGGGCTCGGCGGGCAGGGTCTTGGCGCGGGGCTTGAGGAGGAACTGGGTGATCTGGAAATCCCGGATGTAGCGTCCCTCGGTGATGAACATGTCGCCGGAGAGTTTCATCCGGTCGGCGGGGCCTTTCAGCGTGAAGTCGCCGCTGAACACGATCTTGTAGACTTCGGGCTCGGCGACCGCCACCTCGCGGGTGTTGATCGTGAGGTCGGCGAATTTGGGGACGAAGCCCTCGAGGTTGACCAGGCCGTTGATCGTGATGTCGCCCTCCGACATCGTGCCCGAAAGATTTTCGAAGACCAGCGATTTTCCGTTGTGCCGGATCTTTCCGGTCAGGTTCTCGATGGTGCCGCGGACGGCGCGCAGCACCAGCATCGCCTCGTTGAAGGAGATTTCGCCGACGATATCCGGCTTCTCCAGAGTGCCGCTCAATTTGAGGTCCAGGTTGGCGAAGCCCTCCGCATCGCGGAAGAACTGCTTCCAGTAGCCCAGGATGTCCAAGTCGGCCTTGCCCTCCAGCTTCAGCGCCATCGGCCCGTCGAAGGTGTAGGAGCCGCTCAGCGTGAGCAGGCCGCCGCCGGAGCGGAAGCGGGCGCTCTCGAAGATCATCCTGGGCGGGCGGATCGCGACCTTGAGCGGGCCGTCGTTGACGATGGAGCCCTCTTCCAATGGGATCTCGAAACGGCTGGCGTTGATGTCGATCTCGGTGGCCGTGCCCTCGATGCCCAGGCCCATCTTGATCTTGCCGTCGCCGTAGGTTTCGACCAAGGGCACCTCGAGGGCGGCCCAGATGGGCCTTAGGTCGACGTTCCTGGCCTCGGCGTCGATAAAGAATTTTCGCACGCCCTTGTAGGCGTAGTTGCCGGTGAAGCTTAAGCCCGGCAGGGCCTCGCCCTTGACCTTCACGCCGTTATCGTCGAACTCGAAGACGGTCTCGGCGGGCATGGCGATCTTCTCGTAGCCCGGCGGCTGGAAGGTCAGCGGGGAGATGACGAAGCGCTTGTTGCCCAGCTTGCCCTCCGCGGCGATGGGGCCCAGCTTGAAGCTGAAGAGGACGAAGTCCTGAATATCGGCCTTCAGCGTCCCGGTGGGCGAGGCCTCGCCGATATCCTCCAGGTCGAAGGTCCCGGAGACCTTGCCGGTGATGTCGGGATTGTCGAGCAGCTTCGACGCGTCGAGGCCCTGAAACTGCGTCTTGAGCACGGTGTGTCGCGACTTCTTGAAGATCTCCTTGCTGGTCACCTGCACCGACGCCGTGTGCCCCGAGCCCGCCGGCGCGCCGCCCTCGTAGCTCAAGTTGCCGTCGACGATCTTGAAGACGCCGGCGTTTTCTCCGAACTCGAGAAAGCTGTAGGCCAGCTCGCGGCCCTTCGCCTGGAAGACGAAGTCGGGCCGCTTGAAGGGGCCCTTGATCGTGCCCTCGGCGGTGGCGTAGCCGCGGAGGTCGAGGTCGGAGAGCGCCTGGATCAGCGTCGCCAAGTCGAACTCGGTGGTCTTGATCTGCACGTCCAGCAGCTGCTTGGGGAAGTCGACCTTACCCGTCCCGTTCACCTTGCTTTTCGGCGAGGCCAGCTCGAATTCCTTCAGCTCCAACACGCCCTGCCGCATCTTGCCGACCAGGTGCAGCTTGTTTTCCTGGCATTCCTTGTTGGCGGTGTTGCCCAGGGTCTTCGCGTCCAGGGCGACGTCTCCGTTCATCTGATCCAACTTATAGCCCTGCAGCTCGGCGCGGAGGCTGAACTCGAATTTGTCGAAGGTCTCCAGCAGCTCCTTGCCGGCTTTGGGAATGGCCCGCATCGGGAGGGGCGCGATCGTCTTCAGGTCCAGCTTGTAGGTGGACTTGGCGGGGATGTAGTCGACATCGACGCTCAGTGCGCCCTCAGGGTGGAGGAAGCGGCCGTTTTCGAGATAGAGCGTGTCGCCGCCGATCTTGATGCCGCTGAAGAAGCTGCTGGGCGGGAGCCCGGCGAGCTCGACGTCCTGGATGGAGAGGTCGCCCTCGGCCTCGCTGACGAAGAAGGTGAAATCCCGCAGGTAGGGCAGGACGATCTCGCCTTCGAAGGTGAGGGCCCCGGTCTGGATCTTCTTGTCCGCCGGTTTCAGGAGGCTGCGGTCGACGGCGAACTTCACTTTCTGGCGGGAGGCCACGGGGCGGCCGATCGCCACGTCGGCCTCGTCGAAGTGAAATTCGTCGCCGTTGCGCAGGGAGAGCCGGATGTCACGCACCTTCATGTCTTCCGCGGAGACGCGCTTGAGGATGACGCGCAGGGCGGTGCGCCAGGAGCTGGGCCCGGTCTTTTGGATCTGGCGCTGGTCGATCAGCAGGCCCTCGGCGCGCAGCCGCCGAATGCCCAAGTTGCCCTTCAAGGCGCTGCCGAAGGCGAAGTCGAGATCCAGCGAGTCGAGCCCGACGATCTTGCCGCCCGCCTCGTTTTTATAGGCGAAATCCACCAGGCTGAGGTGTCCGCGGTTCAGGTCGATCGCCAGGTTCTTGTAGGCGATCTCGCCCTTGATGCTCTTGTTGAGCTGGTTGACGGCGAAGCGGAGGAACCGAGGAGACTGGATAAATTCGTATAAAAGGAATAAGCCGAAGACCAAGATCCCCAGCAGGAACGCGAAGGCCTTCCACCAGGGGTGTTTTTTTCGGACTTGGGCCATAAGTGCTCGTAAAACTTGGATTTATCGGTGATAAAGTCAAGCGATATCCCGTCCCTCGCCACGACCGGAATCGGCAGCCTGCCGGGCCGCGACGCGCGCGCGGCGCTTCAGACCGCCTTCGCGGTAGATATCCCTTATTTTCCAAGCCTTCCGGCCTTGGACCCCGGAGAGGGTCTCTTGGTTCAGGCCCTGGCGGGCTTTCCCGGGGTCTCGGTGGCGGGGAAGGGGGAGCTGCGCTTTTCCGAAGAGGACTGGCGGGCGCAAGGTCGGACCTTCCGCGCGCGGTTGAAAGAGGGGCTGGAGGTGGCGGAAGTGTTTCCCTCGGGACCGGGCCTCTTGTGGGAAGACTTTCTCGCGCGGCTCGAGAGGGACCCGCGGTCTTGGGCCAAGGTCCAGCTGCTCGGGCCGGTGACGGCGCGAGTCGCCTTGGAGGCCGCGGCGGAGGGGGGATTGCCGGAGGACCCGGAGCTGGACGCGCAGCTCCTCGCTTGGCTCTTCGTGAAGGCCGAGGCGATGGCGGCGGCGCTGACTCGGCTGGGCAAGCGAGTCTTGTTTTTCTGGGACGAACCGGCACTGGGCATCGCCAGGGCGGCTGCGGCGACGCAGGCCTTGCGTAGTTCCTTGGAGGCCTTGAAAAACCTCGGCGCGACGGTGGGGGTTCACTGTTGCGGCGCTTGGGATGTCGTCGAGGTCTCGGCCTGGCCCGCCGACGCGCTGTCCCTCGACCTCGCCCTGGCCGGTCCGGCCTGGCTCGGGGACCCCGCGGCGCTTCGCGGCCTTCGCGGGCGCGGGGGGCGCCTGGCCCTGGGGATCGTGCCGACGCGGATACCTTCGGCTTGGAATTCCCGGCGGGAAGTGGAAGAATGGCGGACCCGTTTTGCCGACGCCCTAGGCGAGGCCGAGGCGCGGGCCCTACTCGCGGAGGCCCTGTTGACGCCGGCCTGCGGGCTGGGGACCAGGACGGAGGCGGAGGCCGCCGAGGTGTGGCGCCGTCTCGAGGAAGTGAAGTCGGAGTTGATGCGATGTTGAATCCCAAACCCTACACCCACCGCGCCCAGCGCCTGATCGAGGCGCTGAAGACCCGCGTCCTCGTCCTCGACGGCGCGATGGGCACCGCCCTGCAACAGAAAAACTTGGGCCCCGCCGACTTCGGCGGCGCCGAGTACGAGGGCTGCAACGAATTCTTGGTCGTCACCCAGCCCGAGGTCATCCTCTCGGTCCACGAGGCCTACCTCGCGGCCGGCGCCGACATCGTCGAGACCGA
>SZOV01000090.1 GCA_030263375.1 Deltaproteobacteria bacterium PRO3 | reverse complement strand
CGAGGCCAAGGCCGAGGGGATGATTCGCATCTTCGGGAGGGGCCCTAGGGATTATCCCGAGGCGGCGCTGCGCGGCGCCCTGCAGTACGCGGCCCGCTCGTCGTTGGGCAAACTCGCCCTGCGCCGCCTCTTCCTCATTCTCGCCACGGAGGACATCCCCGCCAAGCTGCGCGAGCTGAAGACCCAAGACAGCCCCGAGTCCACGCCGGACCTGCTGCGCGAATGGCAAGGCCTGGGGCTGGGCCCCGAGGAGATCGCCCACGAGCTGCGCGGGACCCCGCACAACGCCTATCTCGACGATGTGCGGCTGGCGCGGAAGGTCGTCTCCGTACTGCGCGCGAAGGAAAGGGCGCGCAGGGCCTCGGCCGAGGAACGCCTCCGAGCCAAGTTGGGATTGCAGTCGGGGATCCTCGAGGCCCTGCGTTCCGGTGGGCCCCTGCGGGCGGAGACCTTGCTGAAGCTGCTGCAATGGAATCCCGACCGCGCCACGCAGCGCCTTCTCAGCGACCTGCGGGAGGGCCGCCTCGACCTGCGCGTGGCCGGCGAGGAGGAATTCGAGGCGCTGTTCCGCGCCTGGGGCCAGGCGCGGCGCTGCGACGGGGCCCTCTTCGTAAAGGCCTTCGACGGCATGAAGCGGGATCTCATCCTGGTGCGCGAGCTCAGCCCCGCCGCGCGCGCCGGGGGCGAAACCAGCCACGCGGCCTACGAGGAGCTGATGCTGAGGCTGGAGGCGGTGGTCCACGAGTGGGAACACTTCCGCCATTTCAACGGGGAGATCGCGATGCGCGGCCTGTCGCGCGAGGGGCGCCTCGTCTCGGAGATCATGGCCTCCTTGGAGGAGGACCGCTGGCAGGGCTACTTCTCGCTCCGGGAAACCCCGCTGGGCCGCCTCGCGCGCCGCCTGGGGCAGCCCCTGCCGCTCTACCTGCGGGACTTCCACGACTGGCTTTACTTCTCGAAGCGCAACGCGGAGCGGACCGCGGGTTGGTTGCGGGACTGAGGCGACTTTCACTCCGAGCCGAAGAAGTGCACCGCGGTGCCCTCCATCACGATCTGGTCGCCCGGATGCACCGCGAAGGTGGGGCCCGGCTTCCGGTCGTAGCTCTTCCAGGCGAAGACCTCCTTGCCGTCGCGCAGGACCTTCATGCCGTTGAGCGAGCCCATGTCTTGGATGAAGACGCCGCCCGCCGAGCGGAACAGGCGGACATGCTTGGCAGAGACGCCCGAGGTCTCCTGAGAGGCGGGGAAGGCGTCGCGGCCGATCACGACCTCGCCGGCCCCCTTGGGCATCACGTAGATCCAAGCGTGATCCAGCTTCCGCAGGCCGGGGATGTTTCCCGGCACCATCGGCAGCATCTTCGCGTGATGCGGCCCGGCCTTGGCGTGGGCGGCGGCGGGCAGCGGCTCGGCGTGGGGCGCCGCCGCGGACGCGGCCTCCGCGGCAGGATTATGGAGGTAGGCGATCAGGCTGAAGTTGTCCGTCTTGAAGTGATTGACCGCCTTGCCGCCGGTCGGCGTGTCGAAGACGCGCCCCTTCGCGTCGATAAACTGTTTCTTGCCATGATGCTCGAAGGGATAGCGCTCCAGCTGCTTGGGATTGGCAGAGGGATTTTTTAGCCAATCGCGCGCCTCGGCGAGGACCTCCATCCGGCGATGGGCCTCGTGGGTCAAGACCTCGCGCGCCTGCTCGGCGGTCTTGCAAAATTGGATCAGGTCGAGGACCTCGCGGGTGCTGCCGAAGTTTTCCCAAAAACCGTCGGAACCCGCCAGGATCATCTGCCCGGGCTTCAGCGCGACGCCGGCCTCGTAGGCCTTGCCCGCCTCCTTCGCCCCGGTAGCCGTGCCGGGCGCGGGGAATTCGCCGTCCGAGGTCTTCTTCACCGCGACCACGCCCTCTTTGCCCACGCTGTTCGTCACGACGTTGGCCATGGGGTGCAGGGCGCCGGCGAGGGTCTTGCGGGCGCCGCCGAACTCGTAGTCCTCGCCGGGGCGCAGCATGCCGGGCACCGCCGGCAGCCCCTCGTCGACCGTCCGAAACACCCAGTGCCACTTTCCGTCCGCGCCCCGCTCCAGGATCATCGCGCGCGCGTCGCCCACCCAGGAGAACTCCGCACGATGCGCCCCGCCGGGATGCTTCGGGGGATGCACGCGGACCGCGACGGCCACCGCCCCCGCGCCGCCCTGCTCGGGCAGCGGGGCCGCGGGATCCGAGATTCCGGCGCGGGCCGCGGCCAGGGCCTGCTGCACCTGCTCCGGCTTCGCCCACTTCGCCTTGCCGCCGGTGAGGTGATGCAGCTCCGCGTTGAAGCGCCGCACGGTCTTGTTGGCGAGCGCCCAGGCCTGTCCCTCGTCGCCGGAGCGATGCATTTCGGCCTTGAAGGCCTCGGCGGTGAGCAGCGCGGCGACATCGCCGTGCCCCTCGCCGCCCATGCCGTCGACGTCCAGCATCAGCAAGCCGCCCTTGCCCCGCATCACCAGGACGTTGTCCTCGTTCTTCTTGCCGTAGCCGGCGCCTTGGGTCGTCACCGCGGCGACCTCCCCAGAGCTGCCGTCCGGAGGCAGACGATGCACCGGCGGCGCCTTCAGATCGACGTCGCCGTGGAGGATGGGCGCGGACTCGACGAAGAGCCCGGCGTTGCCGGCGGGCTTGGCTGAAAGTTTTGGAGCCGGTGCGGCGGACGCGGGCGGGGCCTGAAAGACGCCCAAGAGGTGAAATTGTCCGTGCTTGTCCTTCGTCGAAAGCACGTCCCCCGGCTTGAGCCAGGCGCTGCCCTCGACCTTCGCGCCGTTGACGTAGACGCCGTTCGTGCTGTGCCGGTCGGCGACGTACCAACCCTCGGGGGCGCGCTCGATGCTGCAGTGGAGGCGGGAGACGAAATCCCCGGAGACCACGACGTTGGCCTGGGCCGGATCGCGGCCGATCCACAGAGGCTGACCCTCGGCCGCGGGCCGCAGGGGGCGCAGCGGGCCGTCGCTCGCCCCGGCCACCATGGGGAGGAAACGCAGCCGGTCGCCCTTGAGAAATGCGGGCTTGTCATGGAACAGGACCTGGAAGCTCCGCGTCTCGCCGGTCTTCAGGTTTTTCAACTGCCATCGCCCCTGCCCGTCCTGGCCCGCAACCTCCCAGGTCTGCTCAAGAGGATGAGCCTTATCGGCAAAGGCCAGGACGCCGGAGCCTTTCTCGTCCTTGGCGGTGACGTGATAATCCGCGACGAAGCCGGCCTCGGGCGGCGCCTTGCCGGCCTCGACCGCGCTCAGGTAGGCCTTCGCGGCTTGGTAAGAGGCCTGATACTCCGGATCGCCATGCAAAGGGCTTTTCGGATTTTCACAAGCCGCAACCCAGGCCTTCGCGATCTCGGCCTTGCGGGCCGGATTCGCGATGCCCGCGACCGAGGCGTCGGGAATCGAGCTCGCCTCGACCGGCGCTGGCGCCCAGGTGGACTCCGGGACGGCCTCGGGAAGCGGCGCGAGGGTCCCCGCCGACTTCGGCTTGGCAGTGGAACCCATCGTATCGTTGGCCGCCCAATCCAGGGAGATCGACTCCGGCGCCGGCCCCTTCGCCTTCACGCCGCTGAGGCTGGGCGGGGGCGCCTGCACCGTGTCGGGGGCGAAGGTGTCGGGTGTCGAATGCCCGGACTTGCCGAGCGGCGAGCCGTGGGCCGCCAAGGGGATGTCGTCGAAGAAACCCGGGAGCTTCGGCGCCTCGGCCGCCTTCGCCGCGCCGGACTTTTCGATCTCCAAGTCGCGGACCATGGCATAACGGTCGAGGGCGTCGCGGAACTCCTCCGAGCCGACCGGATGCCGGGCGATCTCCTCGAGGGTGAGCTTGGCCAGTTGATAGAAAGGAGGAATCTTGGCGTCGCTCCGCGAAAAGACGTCGGAGAGCAGCTCGCCATAACGATCGCCGTGCGCGGCTTCCGCCGACTGGGCGTAGGCCGCCTCCAGCTCGGCCTTGCCGGCGAAGGGCTTGCCGTATTCCGCGGCCAGATGGTCCGCGGCCCAATCGGGATTCAGCTCGAGGCCGCGGAGCAGGCGCTCGAGGCGTGCGACCGCAGCGGCCTTCTCCGCGCCCACCTGGCCCTCGAACTCCGGCCCGACCTTGGCGGGGTCTTCCTTAACTAAGACATCGACGTCGCGGCCGATCGCCTCGGCGGCCTTGGCGATCTCGGGGCTGGGGTGTTCCAGCATGCGCTCCTCAAGGAGGGAGAAGACCGCGTCGAGCTTGGCCGAGGCGTTTTTGACAGGCTCCACCTCGACGGCCCGAGGCTTGGAGATACTGACCTTGCCGTCCTTCGGCACCTCAAGCTCCGCACGCGCCTCGAAGAGCTTGTCGAGAAAGCTGCGGCGCAGCTTGCCGAACTGTTTCGCAATGGGCCCGGGCTTAGGGACGGCGGCGGGCGCCGATTCGGAAAATCCCTTGGCGGAGGTCGTCATGCCTTCTATCACTAGACTCTTCAAAGACTCGGTGAAGGAAGTCTCGTGAGCGAGGCCGAATTCTTCCGCAAAGCGGATCGTCTCTTCCGCAAGCTGGGCCTTGTCCGTAGGGCTTAGCTCTTTTTTTCCGGAGGCTTCGAACTTCTGCACCTTGTCGTAGACAAAATCCAACAGCCGCTTCTTCAGGCCGCCCTGCAACTTGCGCAGGTTCCGCGCCAGGATCTCGGGGCCGGGCTTGGCGGGCGCGCCGCCGCCGAAGACCCCCGAGAACAGGGCTTCGTCGTGTGCCTTGCCCTCCATCCCTTTTTTCATGGGGGCCGCCGCGCTCTCCGCCAGCTTGCCCAAGGCGGCCTCGAGGCCCTGCAGGAATTCGCCGCGG
Source organism: Deltaproteobacteria bacterium PRO3 (assembly GCA_030263375.1). Classification (NCBI taxonomy): domain Bacteria; class Deltaproteobacteria; species Deltaproteobacteria bacterium PRO3. The sequence continues at coordinate 7,990 of SZOV01000090.1, read as the reverse complement.
GTGGGTAGCTTGTCCGCCGGGACCTCGGGAAATAGTGATTCGACCGAAATCGGGCCCTTCGCCTCCGAAAAATCCGGCGGACGGATCACCGTATCGGAGGCCGCCTCCTTGCCGGGGAGCGACTCCTTGAGCCGCGCGCGCAAGAGGCCTTCGATCTTTTTCACGAAGGCCGCATCCTTGGCGACGCCGAAATGCGCCGCCAGCTTCTTGGCCAGGGCCTCGGAGACGAATTGAACGCGCTCGCCGATCTCGAGGGCGCCGGGCGTATCCTTCGCAATCCAATTTTTCAGCTCATGGAAACTCGTGATGAGGACGCGAGCCAATTCCTTCTTGAAGGCGACCGGATCTCCGGAATATTCCTTCGCGAGCAGGCTCACCTCGACCACCACTTGGTCGATATCGAGACCGCCGGTCTTTTTCGCCGGCGCCGCTTCGGACGGGGGCTTAGGCGATTCGGATTTCGCCGGCGCAGCGGGTTTTTCGACCGGGGCCTTCTTGGCGTAGGCCGCCATGGATTCCGGCAGCCAGGCGCCCGCCGGCGCATGCGCCTCGGTGCTCCGAATCAAGCCCACCACCATCTCCGCCAGGCCCTTGCGGAAGGCGGGATCCCCGGCAAGACCGAGCCGCTCGGCCAGCTGGAAGGCCGCCTCGCACTGCTGCTGGAGAAAGACCTCGCGGGACACCGCCTTTCCGCCCTTTTCCTTGGCGGAGAGCCACTCACCGGTCTTCGCCTGGAGGTCCTTGGAAAACTGCTCCAGGCTCGCGGCGATCTCCGCTTTATCCGCGCGCTTGGGCTTGGCCGGCGCGGGCTTCGCGGCGGAGGACTCCAAGGGAAAGGATGGCAGGCGCTCGTTGTGATGGGCCGCGACCTTTTCGAGGCTCTCGCGCAGCAGGCCCTCGAGCTTCTTTTGGAAGGAGGCCTCCTGCTTCAGCCCCAACTCTTCCGCGAAGCGCCGGACGAAATTTTCCGCGTTCTTCTTCGCCAGACCGGGAATGAGCTTTTTCTGCTGCTCGGGAGTCGGATGCTGGGCGTCGAGCGTGTGCTCCGCCTCGGCCATGAAGAGGCGCAGGTAGGCCTCGAGCTCGCGGGGCAGACGCTCGGCGGCGTTCTTGTCGACCAGGCCGCGCTCTACGCCCAAGGCCGCCAGCTTTTTGGCCTTCTGCACCTGGGCCTCGACGATCGGAGGCAGCCCCTTGGACACTGGGACCTTGGCGGCGGGCTTCGCCGCGGCCGGCGCTGCCGGGACTTCCGCCTTGGGGGCCGCGGGCTTTTTCGGCTCCGCCTTCGGCGCGACTGGCGCCTCGGCCGCCGGCGCGGGTTTGACCTTCGCCTGCTCCGGCGCCTTGGCCTCGAGGTCCGCCTCCTTCAGCTCGTAGCTCGCCTCGCCGGTCTTCAGATCCAGCTTCAAGTCCTTCGCGTAGGCCACCGCGCGCTTTGCGGCCTCCTCCTTCGGCAGGCCCTGCTCGACCCATTTTAGATAACTCTCGCGCGCGGCCTTCATCTTGGCCTGCGTCGCGGCGTCGCCCTCGACGATTAAATGCCCCGTCGCCGTATTGATGGCGTGGGTCCCGTAATGGAAGGCCAACATGCGCAGGGCCTCGCCGCCGAAGCGCTCCCAAAAGGTGTTGGGGTTGTCGTGGTGGAGGACGAGATCGCCGACATAACCCATGCCGGTCGCCACCGCCGTCTGGGTCAGCATCGTCCCCGCGAAATTCGCCGCGGATTTCCCGGCGACGGATTGGCCTTCCGCGCGCAGCGCCGCCAAGGCGGCCTCGTCCAGGCCCAGCTTCGCGCCGGCCTTGCCCCAGGCCTTGCCGCCGCCGTGGAAGGACAGGGACATGAGCGCGTTGAAGCCGACGCGCTTGAGCTCGAAGTCGCCCGGGGTGAAGGCCTCCATCGTCAGGCCCTCCGCGAAGGCGCCGGCCGTGAAGATCCCCGCCCGCACCGCGAAGGCCCTGCCCCCGCCCTGCGCCGCCCAGCGCAGGGCCAGCGAGGTCCCGCCGAGGCCGCCGCGCAGGGCCGCGCCGACGCCCATCGTGACGGGCATGGTGACCGCGGTCATGACGACCTCGTCGACGATCCCGTCCCAGCTCTCGTCGGCCAGGTTCCAGGTCTTGTCGGTCGGGTCCTTCATGTCGTCGTAGATCTTCCAAGCCTCGGTAGCGATCGGGTCGCTCAAACCTTTTTCGGCCTTCGCGTCGACCTTCTCGAAGGCCAACTTGCGGACCTTCACCGAGAGCTTGCCGGCCAGGGCCTGATCGACCAGTTTTGCGACGTCCTGTTCGCTCGCCTCGCCTTTCGGGAAACGCTGTTTGAATTCGTAAGGGTGCTTTTCCTTCATCTTGGCCAAGTCGGCCTTCACCTGCTTCTCGACCTTGGGCCGCTCGGCCTCCACTTCCTTCTTGAGCTGGGCCAGCTTATCCGCCGGGATCTCCGCCAAGGCTGACTGGAAATCCTTGGCGAAGAGACCCTCGAGGATCTCGCCGGCGACGACGTAGGAACCGGTGCGGTGCCGAATCTCCTTCGCCGCGGCAAGCAGGGCCGCGCGCCGCTTCTCGGGGGTATCGGTCGCCTTCAGGCCTTCCAGGGTCTCGAGGCGGAAGAGTGTGTGAAAATCCTTGTCGCGCGCCTCGAGGTTCTTGCCGTGCGCCGCGACGAGCCGCAGGGTCTCGGGGTCGCCGGGATGGAACTCTTCCGAATTGGCCCAAAGCCCGTCAGGCTCGTGCTTGTATTCGGTGCGCGTGAAATCCTTTTGCTTGTCTTCTTCGGTGGCGAGGCGGCTGGGGTCGTAGACGAATTCCTTGAGCTTGCCGGCCTTCAAGCGCCCCTTGGAAATCACGACCTCCTTGCCCTCCTTGCCGGGAGGGAAGATGTAGGCATAGCTGTCCGTCTTGATGCAGCCGCCCTCGGGCCCGATCACCACCTTGAGCGTGTCGGGGTATTGCGTGTCGCCATAGGCGACGTGCCCCAAGTCGAGGGTGCCGCCGGCGAGCTTCACCTGCGGCGAGGCCTTGCCGGTGGCCACCCAGTGGCTGTAGCTGATCCGCATGCCGGCCTTCACGGTGGGATCTTTGCGAAAATCCTCCATCGCCTGCCGGCTGTCGGCGGCGACGGCGTCCAAGGCCTCGTCGAGGGTGTCGGCCTTGCCGTTCTCCAGATAATATTTCAGCGCGGCGAGGAGGCGCGGACTCTCTTTGAGAAAACGCGGGTCGACCTTCTTGTCGCCGACGCTCGCGGCCACCGTGACGAGCGAACTATGCCTCTGATCGAAGAGCGCCCGCTCCCATTCCCCCAGCTTGGTCAAGGCGGCGAGACTCAGCTGCCGCAGGATAAGGCCGCCTTCTTGGCGCATCTTCAGGACTTCGGGGTCCTTTGAGGCCTGGGTCGCCTGCTTGAACTCGATCAGCTTGAGACGCGCGGCGGGCAGGTTGCCTTCCAACAGCAGGGCCTTTCCCTCGTAATACTTCTTCTTGGCCGGATCGCCTTCCTTGGCGGCGAGACTTTGGTTGAGGCCGATCATCCCCTCGAGATGGAGCTGCTGCAGCACGCCCAGCTTCTTGGCGTCGTCCAGCTTTTGGAAGCCCGGGGTGAATTCGAGACGGTAGCCGCCGCCGTCCTTGGGAGAAAACTTGACGTAGCCTCCCAAGTTTTTGAGATGCGCGTTGAGCGGCGAGAGGTGCGCTGCCGCGGCCAACTCTTGGGCCTTGGCCATGAGCTTATCGAAGCCCATCGTCTTGCTCTGCTCCGCCAAATGCCCAGATAACTCCTCGACCGCCTTGGAATCGCCCAGGGCCTGGCGGACCTTGATCTCCTCGGCCAGGTAGAGGGTCGCCTTCCCGGAATCGCCGGAGGCCTGGGCCAGGTGCCACTCCGCGGAGTATCGCTTCGCAAGTCCTTGCAGGTCCTGTCGGTAAGCGAGGGCATAGCCCGCGTCCTCGGGAGAGGACTTGGCCAGGGCCTCGTAATCCTTCAAGGCGCCGATGTAGTCGCCCAGGCCGTGGCGGATCTTGGCACGGAGTAGGTAGGCATCGCCATGCTCGGGATGCTTCTCGATCAGTTGGTCGCCAAATTTGAGAAAGCGTTTGTAGATGTCGACCGCCAGCTCGTGCTTGCCTTGCTTGTCGGCGATCTCCGCTTGGTAGACGTTGACCTCCAAGAGCCGGCACTGCACCTTGGGCGAGGCCGCGAGGACCTTGCGTTGCTCGGCGCTGAGCTGGATGTAGAACTCGCCCTTGATCCGCTCGGCGAGCTTGTCCGCCTCGGCCAGCTGGCCCTTGCCGATCAAGACTTCGATGCGGCCGACCTGCATCTCGTCGGCGACCGCCTCGAGGTGCTTTTCCGCGGCCTCTTCCTGTTGTTTTTTCAAGGCCGGGTCCTGGGTCTTCGCGGACTGGGCCTTGAGCAGCCGGGCCGCATCCGCGTGCAGGCCGATGTCCTGCGGGGCGAAGAGACTCGCGGAGTGGTAGAACTGCGCCGCCTCGTTCGTCTTCCCGCTCTCTTCCAGGGCCCTCGCCTCCAGCTTGAGGGCCAGCGAGAAGCGCAGGCGGCTCTCTTTCCAGCCTCCGGTCCCCGGCGGGACCGCGGCCTTCGCGTCGGCGTCCTTCCAGCGAAGCGGTTCGCCCTTGAGAAAGGCCAGTTGCTGGTCCTGCGGCAGGAGCGGGAATTTTGTTTCGCTATTCAAAAAAGCCAGGGCGGATTTCTTCGCCGCCCCATTGGCCTTGGGATCCGTCGCCTCAGGATGGCCTTGCAGGTATTGGGCGGTGGCGGCGGCGATCTCGGTCTTGGCCGTCTCGCAATCGGCCTTCGCCTTCAGCTTCCCCTTTTCGTCCAGCTTCTCGAGGGTCTTTTGGATCTTTTCCGCGACGCCTTGGATCTTGGCGATGACGCCCTTCACCTTCTCGAGCGAATCAAAGCTGAACAGCCTCGGCTTGGGCTCGGCCTCGATGACGACGGGCGGAATTTCGTTTTCCGATGCGACGGGAGCCGCCGGAATCGGCGCCTCTTTCGAAGTGATTTTGTTTTCCATGAGACCCCCGGAGCTCCTTGGGAAGGTTTTGGAATTGTAACACCCCCCGGCCTTATTAGAGCAACCGCCGTGCCAGGAAAAAAATCACGGCGCGCCCAAGGCCTTCGCTTGAAATCCCAAAGCTTTTTAACGCGTCGCCGCCAAGCGGGAGGGACAGCCTGTGCAATACCAAGGTTCATATTGTGCAAAACATAAGGACAACTTATTCCGATTAATTAAAATAAATTAATAAAAACAATATATTAAATATGGCATCCGACTTGCTTTATATCTTTATGCGAGCCAAGCGCTCCAAGGAGAAAACGCCATGGGAAACGCCTTCGTCAATGCCTTCGCCGTCCTCGAGCCCGCCAGCGGATCCGACGCCTTCAGCACGCGTCAAGCCCCCCGCCGCCCCGCCTCCTTCTTCGAGGCCCGCGCCGGGGTGAACCGCCTGTTTCGCGCGCCCGCCGCGGCGGCGCCCTTCGCGGAGGATCTGGTCGAGACGGCGCCCTCCGAGGCGGTCGGATTCGTGGTGGAACAATTCCTTCAGCGGCCGAAATGGGCCTAACAGTTGGCCTCGACGCCTCCGCTCTGCTAAAAGGCGTCGATGGAACGCCTGATCCAGATCGGCCCCTTCACCCGCATCTTCCTCACCCTGCTCATCGCCGCGGCCGTTTACTTCCCGCTCCGCTCGCTGCTCTCCTGGCGTACCGATCTCTTGATCGCCTGGTGCGCCGGCGCCCTTTTCTTCCTGGGCCAGGTCGCGACGATGTTCAGCCTGCTTGACGCGGAGGGCGTCAAGCGTCGCTGCCAGCGTCAAAAGAGCGAGGGCCACGGACCGATGCTGGCGGGCGTGATCCTGACCTCCCTGGTGAGCATCGCCGCGGTCATCTATCTCTTGGACGACGTGCGACCCGAGCACGGCTTCTACAAGCTGCACCTGGGTTTCTCGCTGGTCTCGATCTTCTCCTCCTGGTTCATCATGCAGGCGATGTTCGCGATCTATTACGCCAGGAACTACTATAAAAAATCCTCGGCCCTCGCCGCCAAGGACGGCCTGACGGGGGGCCTGCGCTTCACTACGGAGGAGGCCCCGGACTACTGGGACTTCCTCTACTTCTCCTTCACGCTGGCGATGTGCTACGGCGTCTCGGACATCCTGATCACCTCCAAATTCATCCGCCGCATCGCGCTGTTGCAGACCCTGCTCTCCTTTTTCTATTACACCGTGATCATCGGCCTGGTGATGAACGTGATCGGGACCCTCTTTTGAACCTACGGGGAAGGGATCTTAGCCGACCCCAAGCGCCTAAAATCCGTAGCCCGACGCAACTTCCGCCCCTATAATGTTGATAATTAGTATGAAGGACCACCCGTGCCGGGGTGAGGGGGAACGCGTGCAGGTCTCTTTAATCCAGAAAATCCGACACTTAACCGCCATCGCCCTCAGCGTCTGGGCCTTAGCCCAATGCTCAGGCATGTCCGGCTCCCCGGGCGGGACCGCGGGCGGGGGCGCCGTCGGCGAGGCGCCCGGCGGGGGCGCGATCTCTTCGGGAGGCTCCGGAACCGGTTCCGCGCCGCTGCCCGTCTCCGCACCGGCGGCCGCGGCCAGCGGCGGTGGCGTCCTGTCTTCGCCGGCAGACGACGACCTGATGGAGGACTGCGACCCCAAGGCCTTCCTCTTCATGGGCAAGGATCTGACGAAGATGTTCGAGGGGGATTTCGAGGCCGGCCTGCCTTGGCGCCAGATCGCCGACAAGCCCTTCGTCGGAAACTTCGGCGTCATGGCGATGGGCGGCGTCAATGTCACGGGCATGCAGGTGCGCGTCCTGCGCATCTCTCCGGACAAGGGCAAGGTCTCGTACCGGGACTATCTTCTCAACCAAACCTCGCCCGGGCAGCATCCCTTCACGGTCGAGTTCGAAAGTCCCGCGGCGGGCGAACGCCTCGAGCTCTACTATTACCCGCTGCAGAAGGCGATCGACGAAAAACCCGAAGACCCGGCCTGTATCCCCGTCAAGACCAAGGACTTTTCGGAATCCTGGTTGAGCCTGAGCGCCGCCGACTTCGCGGCCGGCCCCGGGAAGCGCTGGAAGATCCCGCTGGGCGCCTTTAACATCGAGCTCTACTACCGCTTCGAGCGGCCGGAATTGCCCGAATTCGATTTTTCCAAATAGGTCTCAGACGAACTTGTCGTCGATGTAGGCCTTCAGGCCCTTCAACTCCACCGGCACGCCGAACTTCTCCAGCTTCGTGTAGAGATTTCTCCGCGAGATCCCCAGGGCCTGCGCCGCGTTTCCCTTGTGGTAGCCGTTGTCCCGGATCGCCAGCAAGAGCTTCTCCAGCTCGGGGTCCATCGTCTCCTTGGCCACCGTCTTCATCATCAGGTGCTTCATCGCCTTCTTCTTGCCGAGCAGGATGGGCTTGAAGGCCAAGGACTTGAGTCCGATGGAGCCGTTCTCGGCGAAGAGGGCCGCGGTCTCGAGGGTGTTCTGCAGTTCGCGGATGTTGCCGGGCCAGGGGTAGTTCATGAACTGACGCAGGACCTCCATGCTGACCCGGCAGGGCTCCTTGCCCTCGCCCGCGGCGATCTTTTTCAAAAAGTGCTCGACGAGCAGCGGGAGGTCCTCCAGACGCTCGCGCAGCGGCGGAAGGTGGATCGTGACGCCGTTCAAGCGAAAATACAGATCCTCGCGAAACTTCCCCTGCTCGACCAATTCCTGCAGGTCCTTGTTGCTCGCCGAGACGACGCGCACGTCGACCTTGACCACCTCGTTGGAGCCGAGCGGCCGGATCTCGCCCTCCTGGAGGAAGCGCAGCAGCTTGGCTTGGAGGTTGAGGCTTAAGTCGGCGATCTCGTCTAAGAAGATCGTCCCGCGATGGGCGTATTCCAGGATGCCCTTCTTGTCCTTGTCGGCGTGGGTGAAGGCGCCGCGCTTGTGGCCGAAGAGCTCGGATTCCATCAGGGTCTCCGGCAAGGC
>SZOV01000089.1 GCA_030263375.1 Deltaproteobacteria bacterium PRO3 | reverse complement strand
CAAGGGCGGCGCGAAGAAGGCCGAAAAGCCGACGCGCGCCCCTCGCGATGAGGGCGACGCGCCCCAAAAGGCGCACAAGCAGGCGCGCGGAGCGGCGCAGGGCGGTCAGCAAATCCTCCAGGGTCTCGACGCGATCGGGGTGCGCTTCCTCCATGGCCTTGAGCAGGACAAGCGCGGGCCGAATCTGCCCCATCACGATCCCGGCGACCAACTGCTGGCCGACGAAGGGATGGTTGATCCGCTGCGCCACGGCGTCGATCAAGCGCGCCGAGACCCGCGCCCGCAGCGCGGCGTCGAGCAGGCGCCGCACGCCCTCGGCGCCGCGGGCCTGGGCCAAAATCATCGCCTCGCAGCGCCGCACGTCCGCCGCGGTCAGGAATTGGCGGGCGACCGGATGGTCGGTCTCCAGCAGGGCCATGTACACGTCCAAAGCGGGCAGGCTGTCGCGCCTAAGGTCGCTCCTCAGGGCGCGCACGGCCTCGGCGCCGAAGGCCTCGGGGGTTTCCCGCGCCTCGCGGCGCAGCCACTCGCCCAGCTCGCGACGCTCCTCCTCGGACCTTGCCGGGTCGTAGAGCGCCGCGATCCGTTCGAGGTGCAGGCGTCCGCTGGAACGCCGCCAGTTCGCGTAAAGATAAGCTAAACCCGCCGCAAAAACTCCCCCGAGAGCCACCCACGAAACTATGTCGAGCGCACCTCCGCCATGGAAATCCAGGCTGTCTTGGGCCCTAGCCGCATCAGCCCCTAGCAAGGTCGCAACGCCGCTTCCGGCCGCCAATAGCACGGTTAAGCCATCCCCGCCCTCTCGCCTTCGATAGTTCGGAGGTTGAGAAGCACCCTCCTCGTTCAAAGTGGAGTCCTGCACATCCAATATTTCCGGTGGAGCGACTTCTGGCTCAACCCTGACCCTAGGCCCCACCCTCTCGCGATCCCCGGCGTCCCCTTCAGGCTCCGCTTTATTTAGCCGTCGAAAGTGACAATGAAGAACCGAGGCGTCTTCACGCGCGGAAGCGCTCCTGTTGGAATCCGATGACATCTCGTGAAGCAGTCGAGCGAATTCCGAGGCTTCCGGGTCGAAGGATCGCAATCCTCTTTTCATCAGGCGACGCAAGAATCCCAAGTCGCGGCGACCATCCGGCTGATCGAGCAGAAATTCGGCACCCCTATAAACTTCATGATGGCCGGGAGGCAGCCGTCCCAAGAGCCACTGATAAATTTGCACGGCCTGTCTAGGCAAGGCCGACCTAGCGTAACCCGCGCCGGCTATGGAGTCATTGGCGGGAAAGAGGAAATCGAACCAAGCGTACCATCCCGTCGGCGGGTCCCAATCTCCCATACCTTCAAAGTTTTCCCGCAAATGGACGGCTTGTTCGGCGAAAAAACCCGTTTGATCCAGAGGAATGTTTCGAAGTTCCCGAAAATAGCCCTCGAGCGCCTCAAGCCTCGTATCATGACGCAGCTCCCGATTTGCCCAATGGCCCCTCAGCCGGTTGACCCGACTCACGACGCTCGAGGGAAGAAGCGATCCTTGTTGAACCGCGCTTGAGTGCGATGCGTCGCGATAGGGCGACTGCGAGCGATCGCCATGCGTATCGGAGGAGTTCCTGGAGCGCCAATCGTGAAACCGATTCGTAAACCAGGTGAAGACCCCTGTTGTCGCAAAGCCCAGACCTAAGCCAATGCCCCAGGAGATCTCGCCCAGGCCTGACACTTCAAAAGCGGCATAGGCCGTATCTGCGCCCAACAAAGTCGCCGCGCCGGCGCCAGCAGCCAGCAGGGCCGTGACCGCACCCGTCCCGCCGCCCTCGCCTCGGGGCCCGCGGAATTCCGAGCGGATCTCGCGAAACAGGGTCCACAGAAGTTCGCGTTCCGCCGCGGGGGTCCCGACGCGGGAGTTGCGCGAGAAGGAAATCAGCAGCTCTTGCGCGCGCCGCTCCTGGCCCCGTACCACCAGCCCGGTCAGCAATTCCCGCCAGGCCAGGTAGCGCGCGCCGGAGTCCCGGATCCGGGCCAGGTGATAGACGGGATTGATCTCGCCCTCGAAGATCCCGTTCCGCACCAGGGCGCGGATCAGCTGCACGCGGGCCAAGCCCTCCTCCGTATCCCAAAGCTGCTGTTCCCCAGGCCAAACCTCCTGCAGGGACAGCGACTCCTGCTCGAGGATGGCGTGGGCGTAATCGACCAGGTCCTGACTCGCCAGCGCGCCGGCCAAGGAGGCGTAGAGACCGGGCCGGGTGAGGGCCTCGGTTTCGGTGCGGATGTAGTCGCGCAGGCGGCGGATCATCGTGGGAAAAGTGATCTCCCGCCGCTCCCACTCCCTGCCCAGGCCTCGGGTGAATTCCTCCAGCCCCGGCTGATTCGCCGCGAGGGCCACGGCCGACTCGAGCCATTCCTCGAAGAGATAGAAGTTGGAGGCGTCGACGGCGTCGCGCGGCGCGGAGGGCGGAAGCGTCGGCGCCTCGGCCCGGCGAAAGGCCTCTTCCCCCTCCGCGAGCAAGGCCCCGGTCGCCAAGTCGAGGTCCAAGGGGGGCTCGCCGGATTCCAAGGGGCGCACCGACTCGAAGCGGATCCCCAGGCGCTCCAGACGGCGCGCAAGGTCGGGACCGGCATGGGAAGTCGTCGCGGCCGCAGCCCCTTCCTGAGTACCGTAGACGAGGTTCACGCGGGCCCGGCCGAAATCGAAGCCCATCGTCTCGAGGTGCTCGCGCAGGTCGCGAAAGTCCTCGAGGAAGGCTTCCAGGTCGTCCGGGCCCACCGGCAGGTGCGAATCCACCGCGATCCCGCTGCCGGGATCGAAGAGCGTGAGGCGGGAGGCCGACTCCAGATCGCGCCCCCGCACCCTCCCCGCCTCGCTCCGGAAGATTAAAAAGCCGTGTCCGCTCGTGCGATAGCGGCCGGGGCCGTCGGGATCCGGAACGATCTGCATGCGCAGCGCGCCGCGCTCGCCCCCACGCAGCTCATATCGAGAGAGCCTCAGCGGAAAGAACATCCCCCGAGGACCGCTTGCCTCGTCACGACCGCTGCCACCCTCGACCGCCGGGATAAAACTCAGCTCCTGTCCCGCCTCCCAAGGGCTCGCCATGGGCAAGGCGAGGATGAAGCGCGCGGCGGGAAGGCCGGGGTCCAATGACTCGACTTCCGCCACGGCCCTTCCCTCGCTCTGAACGAGGCGTCGCAGCCGGTAGTGACGAATCCGCGCGTTGCCCTCCCGCCCGATCAAGCCTGGCACCAGCGAGCCGCGAGGCGGATGCGCGTCCGCAGGAGGGCTGCCCACCCCCTCCACTGGAACCCCCTCTTCGGATAAACCGTTCCGCTCGATCCAAAGGCCGCTCCCCGCCGGCTCGGCGGGATTTTCGGAAATCTCCGCAGGGGAAAGGCCGGGCATTGGATCCGGGGACAGGATAGCGGCTGCCGCCGGGTCCATGGCGTGGCCGAAATCCGTCAGGACCCCGGTCGGAGCAAAAGCGGAAGTTTCAGCCGGTCGAAGCCGCGACGTCACCGCCTCGGCGAGGGGCCCGCCCACGCGCGTGCCCGCGACGAAGAAGGAGCCGTGCAGAGTCTCTTCGAAATAACGTACCAAGAAGGGCCGCGTGTCCGGCGCCCGCCCCGCGACCCGGCCGCCGACGTCCTCGCCCCACATCTCGCCCAAGCCCGAGGCGAAGAACTCGGCGACCTCGGTCGCCGCGCGGGTGCGAGCCATACCTCGTGCCGTCTCGCCGAAGACCGGGCGCAGGGCCCGGCCCAGGAAGGCCCGGGTGAAATGCGTCGCGAACTCGTCGCCCACCGAACAGAACAGCGAGGTGATGAGGCGAAGCCTCACCTCCTCTAAATCCATTTGTCGACGACCCGTCGCCGCGCGGTAGACGGCGATCCCTCCAAGCTCGGTCGCGGAGCGCGCCGCCCAAGCGGCCGCGATGCGCGTGGCCCCCACCGCCGCCCGGGCGGTCCAGGTCATCGCCACCGCCCCGTCCGCCACGACGTAGGCCCCGGCGCCCAGCCGCGCCAACAGGGCTGCGCCGGCCAGCTCCGCCGCGAGGCCGCCGGTGAAGATCGAAGCGAGCAAGATGGCCCCGCCCTCCACCGAAAAGACCGAGTCCACCACTTGATTCATCGTCTGGATATAAGGCGTCACGTCGCGGAAGGCCTGGATCTGCGCTTGGAGGGTCTCGTTGCCGGCGAGGCGGTTGTAGAGCTCGGAGAAATCCCCCAGGTCCCGGCTGTCATTGGCCAGGTTGCCGAGGATCTCCATCAGGGGGCGCGGCGCCCGACCCCGCGCGCCACTGTCCTCGGCGGCCTGCAAGAGCGCCGCGATCAGGCCGTCGCAGCGCCGGTTGAGGCTGTCGGCCACCACCATCTCACGCGCCAGCGACAGGTAGCGCTGGGCGCGTATCTCCGGATCCGCGGAGCGCTCGACGTCGATCAGGCGCCGCGCCAGATCGGTGTCGCGGTGCTCGACGCCGTCCAGGCCCTCAGAGGCGAAGGCGCCGCCGAGCCCTCGGTAAAAGTCGCGGGCCGCGGCCTCGTCGCCCAGCAAGTCCGGCAAGAGCGCGATGGCCTCCGCCGTAGTGGCCGCGCGCCCCTCCACGAGGGCCTGCTGAAGGAAGGCCAGGCTGCGCCGCATCGCCTCCCGCTCCGCTAAAATGGGAATTCTCGAATGCCCCTCCTCGTCCGCCATCGCGAGGCGCTGTTGGTAATTCCCTTCGATCATTTGGGAGAGAAAACCCAGCGTCGGCAGGCAGCGCTCGAGCGTCAGAAAGGGACGGTGCCGTTCCCAGATCTCCCGGGCCATGCGCTGATACTCGTCCGGCTCGACCTCGGAAGGTGGAGTTTCTAGACCCGAGGCCGCCAGCAAAATATCGTGGATGGGAAGCTCCAAGCCGCCTTCGACAGGGCTCCCGACTCCTTGCAACTGCTCGTAGAGGGTTTCCGCGGCCGGATCCCGGTCAAGGACGGCCAGCATGAAACGGCCGTAGAGGGCCATCGTGCGGCGCCCGTGGCGCGCGCCCAAGGCGGCCAAATCCGACAAGGCCTCGCGGAACAGCGAAAAATCGGGCACCGTCTCCGCGCCGTCGGCCCGGGCCACGGCCAGCCGCTGCGCATAGGCGCCTAGACGCCGCAGCCAGGCGGCGCAGGCATCGACGTCCATAGTCGGCTCGACGCCTCCCTCCCGGCACGCGGCTTCAGGCCGCGGCAATCCCGCGCGCAAGCCGCACCACAGGATTTCGGCGGCTTCCAGATCGCCCAGCTCGAGGTAGCCCTCCAGCGCGAAGGCCTCGGCCTCGCGGCGCAACTCGGGATCGCCGCGGCGGGCCGCGCCCTCCAAGACCCCGCGCAGCAGGCTCTCCAAGGATCGGCTCGCCGCCTCGCGAGAAGATTCCGGGCCCAGTTCGCGATAGATCGACAAGGCCTCGCGCAGATCCGCGTAGCGGTCGACGATCGAGGAGCGAGACCGGCCGCCGCGCCGCAGGGCGCGTTCCGCGCGGGCGCTTAAGTCCGCGCGGATCGCCTCGGCGCGCGCCGGATCGCCTTCGGCCTCGAATTCCCGCGCCACCTGCAGGACCGCCCGCAAGCGCAGTTCTGGATCCACCGCCTCGCCGCCCGCCGCCTCGAGCAGGGATTCCAGCGTCGCCCGCAAGCGACCTCGGTAATGCTCGCCCGCCTCGGGATGCGCGGCGAGCCGCCGATAGAGCGCGGCGGCCTCGCCCAAGAGTTGCAGCCGGAGGGCGGGCTCGGCCCCGGCCGCCTCCCGCTCCAAGCCAAGCGCGTCGCGATCCAGCTCTTCCGTTACATCCAAAAACAATTGGCGACCGGTCTCGCCGAGGGCTTCCCAAGTTCCACGCAACAGCTCGAAAGCCTGCTGCCGGCCGAGAATCGCCGCGCGCGGGTCCGTCCCCGCGGCGGGCCGGCGCCAGGCGTCGACTTGGGCTTGGATGGAATCCGAGAGAGGCGGGCGCAACTCCGGCAAGTCTCCGCTGAGGAGAACTTCCGAAAGCTCGGCATAGTCTTGGATCAGCGTCTCCGCGCCGACGGGATACCGCGAGAGCGCCTCGTGCCGTCGCATCCAGGACGCCCTTAATGCGTCGCGATCCGCGGCCCGGCCCTCGAATCGAAGCAAGGCGGAGTAGACCCGGCAAATCAAGCGTTCGTTCGCGAGGCCCTGCACGACGTCGGCTTGGTCGGGATTCAGCGCGGCCACGACGCGCGCCAGGCCGCGGAGGATCGTCGCGGGTTCGGGCGCCAAGGCGCCGTACGTCGCGTTCGGAAAATTCTCGCCGTCGAGGGCCTCGAAATGCCTCAGCGCCTGCTCCAGGGTTTCGGCATCGAGTTCCCGGGAGGAAAGGATTTGCGGCTCCAGGCTTCCCGCCTCGCAAATGACTTGGAAGCCGCGGAAAAAGGCCAGGGCCTCGGCCCGGCCCTCGAGGCCGGCGGTGAATTCGAAAAACCCGCCGGCATCCAATTCGGCGGGAAGCCGAGAGCGCAGGACCTCCGCATCGCGAAGCAGCAGGCTGCGCGGGCCGCCGGCCCCCGCGAATCGCACCGGCGCGGCGGATTCGAAGCCGTCACCGGACCTCTCCTCCGCCTCCGGCTGAGGCCCTGGGGTTTCGCGAGCCCCATGCCCCGAGAGGGAATCTTCGGGAAGAGGATGGCCCAAACCGAAAGGGGGACGCCTGAAAATGTCGATGGGGGTATTGCCCATGAGGCACGCTCAACCAGCGTGCCCCGCGGAATGATAAGCACTTATCGGGGAAAATCGTCGCAAGTCGCCAGGAAATTTCAGGAAGAAGCGACGAAAAGATATATAAAAATAACTAAATTTTATAAATAGTTATAATATTATGCCTAATTTTTAGGCTAAAAGCCCCCCGGAGCGCAGGCCCCGGATCTGGGCTTACCCCGAGAATGCCTCTCATCGCGGCAGATAATGTAGGGTAGGAAAACGAGAGCCCAGGCGGAGGAACAGCTCGGAAAAAGGGACCTCTTCCTGCCCGCCCGCGCCCCGCATGTCGCGGAGGATGGCCACGCCCTTCTTACGCTCGTCCTCGCCGACGATCACGACCCAGTCGGCCTGCCAGCGGTCGGCGCGGCGCATCTTGCTCTTCAGCGAGCTGCCGCCGAAGTCGAGCTCGACGGTGGCCCCGCTCTCGCGCAGCGGCTTGAGCTGCTCGAAGAGCAGCCGGTCGGATTCGGCGTCCAGGCCCACCAGGTAGACCCGCGGCGCTTCGTCGCTCGCCACTGCCTGAGCCGGCAGGATCGCCAGCAGCCGCTCCATTCCCAGCGCGAAGCCGATGGCCGGGACCGCGGGGCCGCCCAGCTCGTGCACCAGGTCGTTGTAGCGCCCGCCGCCGGCGACCGCGTTCTGCGCGCCGAGCTCGCCGCTGGTGAATTCGAAGACCGTCTTCTCGTAGTAATCGAGGCCGCGCACCAGGCGCGGGTTGAGCGTGAAGGGCACGTCGTGGGCCGAGAGCGCCGCCTGCACCGCGGCGAAGTGCTCGCGGCTCTCCGGGGAGAGGTGGTCGGAATAAAGCGGCGCGCCCTTGGTCGCCTCGGCGCAGCCGGGCTTTTTGCAGTCGAGGGCGCGCAGCGGGTTGCGCTGGATGCGGCGTCGGCAGTCGTCGCAGAGTTTCTCTTGGACTCCGTCGAGGAAGGCCGCGAGGGCCCGGCGGTAATTCTTTCGATCCTCCTTCGAGCCGAGGGAGTTCAGGTGCAGTTGCACCCCTTCGAGACCCAGGTCCTCGAAGAGCTGGCGGATGAGCAGGATCATCTCGGCGTCGAGCAGGGGATGGTCCGAGCCGAAGATCTCGGCGCCGATCTGGTGGAACTGGCGCAGGCGGCCCTTCTGCGGGCGCTCGTAGCGGAACATCGGTCCCATGTAGAGAAAGCGCCCCTCGTTGACGTTGTGCGAGGTGAAGTGCTCGACGAAGGCGCGCACCACCGGCGCGGTGCCCTCGGGGCGCATCGCCAGCTTGTGCTCGTTGCGGTCGAGCAGCGTGTACATCTCTTTCTCGACGATCTCGGTGGTCTCGCCGACGCTGCGCTCGAAGAGGGCCGCGTCCTCGAGGATGGGGGTGCGGATCTCGCGGAAGCCCGCCGGCGCGAAGACCCGGCGCGCCGCGCGTTCGACCTTCAGCCATTTGCGGACCTCGACGGGATCGAAGAGATCTTCCATACCCTTGACGCCGACGATCTTTTTTTCTGCCATTTTTTCCTCAACCGAAAACAAAAAGGCGGAAGCGGCGCGTACCGTACCGTTTCCGCCGCGTTATTTATTCCGAGGCCTTGATCTTGCCCGTGTCTTCCTTCACGTCCGTCTTGGCCAGATATTCCTTGAGCTGCAGGGCCTTCGCGTAGATCGGCTTGAAGTGCTCGTCCTGCTCGAGCTTGTACTTTTCGATCTTGCGCAGGGCCTTCTGCGGATTTTTAAGCTTGAGGTAGAAGATGCAGAGCTCCTTAAGCAGGCCCAACTCCTTGGGCTTCTTGAGCAGGATCTTCTCGTAGACCTCGACCAGGATGTCGAGGTGCTTCATCTCCTTGCGCAGCTCGCGGGCGAGCTTTTCGTATTCCTTGAGCGACTCTTCCTGCATGCCCTGGTTGAAATAGATCTCGGCCAGGCGCAGGCGGTGGCGCGGTTCGCCGGGCTCGGCCTCGACCAGCTTTTGGCAGGCGCGGATCGCATCGGCGCCCTTCTGGTGCGTCAGGTAGTAGTGCACGACGATCTGGAACTGCTGCGAGGCGTCGCCGCGCATCCCCATCTTCGCGTAGAGCTCGCCCAGCTTCTCGTTGAACTCGACCGAGCCAGGGGAGAACTTGAGGATATTTTTGTAGATGGCGATGGCCTTGAGGAGGAATCCCGACTCGCCATAATGCTCGGCCACCTCGCGGAACCAGGCGATGCCGTTGCGGATGTCTTTCTTCTTGAAATACAGCTCCCCGACCTTGATCTTCAGGCGCATGTCGGTGGGGTCCTTGGCGGACATCGCCAAGAATTCCTTCAGCTCGCCCTCGGGGCCGGATTTTTTGAAGAGCCCTTTAAAGATGTTTGAGATGCTTTCTTTTGCCATTGGACTGCGCGCCTGGTGCCAAATACGTTGCTTCCGTCGGGACGAACACGAGGTTCGCCCCTACGATTTCTTCTTTCGCCTCTTGGGGCTTACGTCCCCCGCCCGCTTATCGATCTCTTGAATCAGGCCGTAGAGGCCCAGCACGTAGCTGTAGGCCCCGAAACCCGAGACCTGCCCCACCGCGACCGGGGCCATATAGGAATGATGCCGGAATTCCTCGCGTTTGTAGATATTGGAAAGGTGGACTTCGACCAGGGGCAGGCCGACCGCCGCAGCCGCGTCGCGCAAGGCCACCGAAGTGTGGGTGTAGGCCGCGGGGTTGATCAGGATGCCGTCGAAGCGCCCCGCCGCGCCTTGGATGGCGTCGACCAGCTCGCCCTCGCTGTTGGACTGGAAGACCTTGAGGCTCAAGTTTTCCTCTTCGGCGATGGCCTTGAGGGTCTTGTCGATGTCCTTCTGGGTGACCGCGCCGTAGACGTCGGGCTCGCGCAGCCCCAACAGGTTGAGGTTGGGCCCGTGGATGACGAGGATCTTACGCTTGGGGTGCATGGGCGGCCTTCCTTAGCGACTGGACCCGGCGCAGCAGGGCCTGGAGGCGGAGGATCTTGGCCTCGCGCCGCGTCGGCGGGGGCGGAGGGGGAACGAGGGTCAGGCGGACCGGCTCGGCAGCGTTCTCTTGAACCGGGGAGGCCTCCGAGGAAAATTCATAAGCCTCGGACCGAAGCTCCGGGCCGGCGTCCAAGCCTTCGCGGGCGGCGGCCGGGACGGACGCGCCGAGGGCGTGAAGGTCGGCCGTCGAAACGGATGCGTGCTGCAATCCCGGGGAAGTCTCGTCCGCCGTATTTTCTGAACCGGACTCCCCGGCTTCGGCCGCGGCCATATCTTCCTCCGACGCGGAGGTTCCCGAGGCCTCCGGGCTGCGCCCGCCGCTCTTGAAGCGCTCGAAGGCCCGGCGGGCCTCCTCGCGGAGCTCCTCGAGGATGCGGCGGACGCCCTCGTGCTGCGGGTTCTTCTGCAGGATCAATTCGGCCAGCTCCATGGCGTATTGGGTACTGCCCTGCTCGCGCAGGATCCTCACCATGGTCTCGGTATGGAAGACGGGATCGAAATCGATGGGCATAGCTTATACCAGTATTTCGTCGAGAGGCGTCGGGATCACCACCGACTTCCCGATCTTGTTTAAATAAACGAAATGCAGCCGGGAAGACACCCTTTTTTTGTCCTGCATCAGGGCCTTGCGGTAGGCCGCCTTGGAGAAGGCCGGCATCTCCGTGGGCAGGCCCGCGCGGGCGATCAGGGCCTTCAGGCGCGCGACGTCGGCCGGGGGCAGGCCGGCCCGCTCGACCGAACGGCCCGCGGCGTAGACCATCCCCATCGCGATCGCCTCGCCGTGGGTGTATTTCTTGTAACGGGTCAGGCTCTCGATCGCGTGACCCAGGGTGTGGCCGAAATTGAGCTTGGCGCGAAGGCCCAGCGTCTCTTTCTCGTCGCGCTCGACGACCCAGGCCTTCAGCTCGCAGCAGCGGCGGATGACCGGTTCGAGGCCCGCGCCCTTCCCCTTCAGGATGGCGTCCATGTGCTCCTCCAGGCCGCGAAAGAGCTTGGCGTCGAAGATGGCCGCGTACTTGATCACCTCGGCCAGGCCGCAGACGAATTCGCGGCGCTTCAAGGTCCTGAGGAAGGTCTCGTCGATCAAGACGAAGCGCGGCTGGTAGAAGGCGCCGACAAAGTTTTTTCCCTGCGGGAGATCGACCCCGGTCTTGCCGCCGATCGAGCTGTCGACCTGGGCGAGCAGCGTCGTGGGGATCTGGACGAAGGGGATGCCGCGCAGGAAGCTCGCCGCCGCGAAGCCGACCAGGTCGCCGATCACGCCGCCACCCAAGGCGATCAGCGGAGTCTTGCGGTCGACCTTGAACTCGACCAGCTTGGCATAGACCGAGGCGACGGTCTTGAGGGTCTTGAAGCTTTCCCCGTCGGGCAGGACGATCGTCTTGAGGTCGTGCTGCCTCTTCAGGTGCCGGGCGATCTTGGCGCCGTGGAGGCGTTGGACGACGGAGTTGGTGACCAGGACCACGCGCTCGGCGGGGCAATGGCGTTGCAAAAGCAGGTTGAGGCTTTCGATCCCGTTTTTCTGGAAATAAAGCGGGTAGCTCCGCTCGCCCAGCTCGACGCGCAGGGCGCGGCTTTCCAGGGGCAACACCTTGAGAATCTCCTCGACGACCGCTTCCGGGCTTTGATTGTCGGTCGGGATCTGCAGCGAGATGCGGCTGTAGGCGGGGGCGCGCTTGGCGAGAATTTCGCGGATCTGTCCCTCCTTGTCCTCGCCTTGCAGCAGGGGCCGGGAATCGTCGGCTCTCAGGCGCTTGAGCAGCGTCGGAATCTGTGCCTTGAGCAGGACGAGTTGCCCGTTCTTGCGGATCTTGTCGAGGTTGTCGCGGAAGCAGACCGCGCCGCCGCCCACCGCGATCACCGTCGCCTCGCGGGCCAGGGCCTGGTCGATGGCCATGCTCTCCCAGCGGCGGAACATCTCTTCGCCCTCTTCCGCGAAGATCCGCGCGATGGGCTTCTGACTGAGCGAGACCACCAGGTCGTCGGTGTCGATGAAGTCGTAGTTAAGCTTGCGGGCGAGCAACTTGCCGACGGTGGTCTTGCCGGTACCCATGAAGCCGCTGAGGATGATGCGTGAGGGGAGGGACATATATCGCGGTTTATTACACCCAAATGATCGTCGCGGCGTCCGTAGGGGCCGTTCGCGAACGGCCCCTACAGCGGCTGCGACAATACCGGTGCCTGAAATTCGAATTAATATTGCCGGACCTGCTCGAGGTACCCGTCGTAATTCCTGCGGATCTCCCGCAGCGAATCGCCGCCGAATTTCTCCAAAAACGCGTCCGCCAGGGTGATCGCCACCGCCGCCTCGCCGATCACCGCCGCCGCCGCGATCGCGCAGGTGTCGGAGCGCTCGACGCTGGCCTCGAATTCCTGCTTGGTCTCGATGTCGACCGAGTGCAGCGGCTCGTAGAGCGTCGAGATGGGCTTGAGCGCCCCGCGCACGACCAGGGGCAGGCCCGTCGTCATGCTGCCCTCCATCCCGCCCGCGCGGTTGCTGGAACGGGTGAAGGCCCGCTTCGCCGCGTCGTAATAGATGGGGTCGTGGACCTGGCTGCCGAATTTAAGCGCGTTGTCGAAGCCGTCGCCGATCTCGACGCCCTTCACGGCCTGGATGCTGAGGATCGCCTGGGCGAGGCGGCCGTCCAGCTTGCGGTCCCACTGGACGTAGCTGCCCAAGCCGGGCGGCAGGCCGTCGACGACGATCTCGAAGATCCCGCCCAATGAATCGCCCTTCTTCTTGGCCTCGTCGATCAGGGCCACCATCTTGGCCTCTGCCTCGGCGTCGAGACAGCGCAGCGGGGCGTCCTCGGTCTTGGCCAGGATCTCGGCCGCGCTCGCGGGGACGGCCCGGGCGCGCACCGAGCCCACCGCCGTCACGTGCCCGGCGATGCGGACGCCGAACTCCTCGAGCAGCCGTCGAGCCACCGCGCCGCAGGCGACGCGCGAGGTGGTCTCGCGGGCGCTGGCCCGTTCGAGGACGTTGCGCAGGTCGCGGAAGTCGTACTTGATGCCCCCGACCAGGTCGGCGTGGCCGGGACGGGGCCGGGTGACGACGCGCTTGAGCGGTTTGTCGGTGGGCCCGACGCTCATCTCGTCTTGCCAATTCTTCCAGTCGCTGTTGCGTACGACCACGGCGATCGGGGAGCCCAAGGTGTAACCGTGCCGCACCCCCGCGACGATCTCGAC
>SZOV01000088.1 GCA_030263375.1 Deltaproteobacteria bacterium PRO3 | reverse complement strand
TGACGCGCGGCTTCGGGGCGCGGGCGACGGCCGGGGTCGCGGGCTTCGCCCTGGAGGCGCCGGCCTTCACCCTCGCGGGGCGGCTGGGGAACGCGGCCTTGGGAAGGGATTTGGGAGGGGGCTCCCCGTCTTTTGCGAGGGAGCTGGCGTCGAGCTACCTCGTGCTGGGCGGCATGAAGTTGGCGGGGTGGGGCAGTGGTGCGGCGTATCGGAGATTGTCCGGACCCGTAGGGGCTGAACATGTTCAGCCCCTACGGACGCTGTTCCAGCAGGGAGGGATGCTCTCCGGCATCCTACTCGGCCACTCCCTGGAAGAACGCCTCGGCCTGCGCCCGCCGCAAAGCGCCGCGCACACCCTGATCGATTCCCTCGCCATGCTCCTGCACGGACACGTCGCCGGCCGCCTGGGCGGCGCGGCCCTGGGGCCGCGCTTCCGCGCCTGGGAGGGCGGTCTGGACCTTCAAGCCGAGGCCCTGGCTTCTTCCCGCCCCCGCGTGCCGCGCCTCGCGCCGCACGCGGCCTTGGCCGTCCCTGGCGGGGGCGAATTTCGGTTGCCGAATGTGGTGCTGATGAGCTCCCACGAGTTCGACCCCAAGCTCACGCTGCCGGGCGCCGCGCCGGCACGGCCCTCCGAGAGCGAGGCGAAGGCTCCGGTGCCTCCGCCCGATCCACTCGCGCCCCTGCGCGCCCCGCGCCTCCTGCGCACGCGGGAGTCCAATCCCTTGGGGGACGGGCCGCGCCTGTGGAATTACGAATTGGTGCTGGAGCCGCTGGAAAATTTCCTTAGCCCCGGCGCGGAGCGCGTCGTCGCGACCCGCGACGGCCGCGAGATCCGCCTGCGCCTGGAAGAGGCCTATCGCACCCAGGAGCAAAACGACTTCTACAACGCCGGCGTGCCCGCCTACGAATTCGAGGTGATCGAGGGCCCGCACCGCGGCCGCCTGACGATTTACTTGGAGTCCGATCGGATCCACCTGTTTTCGATTCGAACCCAAGAACCGGGCATGGACGGCCGGGAGATGATCCCCGGTGCCGGGACCATCCTCATGGATTGGCTCGCGACCCAGGCGGCGCAGCGGGGGCAGCTCTTCTCCGTCCTGGGCATCACCGAGCCGCGCATCTTCCATATCCTGAACCGTAGCGCTCTCTTCGAGCCCGGCACCGCCTGGGTCGAGGCGGCGCGTTTCAAGAAGCCCTATGGAAATCGGGTGGTCGAGATCGGCCGATTGGGCGACGGGGCTTTCCTCTACCGGCACATGGGAAAGGGTTTCTACAACGCCTGGGGCCAGCCGAACCCGGAGCTGTTGCCGCCGACGCTGCGCTCCGCCGTCGCGGCGCGCGGGGGCGAGCACCCCTACGAGATCCAAGTCGATCCGCTGCGGAACTTCCTGAGTAGCGGCCACGAGGCGGTGATCGCGCGCCGGCATGGCAGCGAGCTCCGCGCCAGAGTGACGGCCAGCCGTCTTGCCGGCCCCGAGGACCGTTTCATGCCCGCGGAGACGCCCTTCCTCGAGCTCGAGCTTAAGGAAGGCGGCGAGCGCGGCCTCTTGCAGATGTACGTCGAGCCCGGGCGCCTGATCCCGGCCAACCTGATCACCCAGGAAGGCCCCTACCGCATGCCGGCGGGCGCGGGGACCGTCGTCCTGGATTGGATCTACACCCAAGCGGCGATCCACGGCATGGAGATCCACCACCTCAACGTGAAGAACTCCCAGATCGTCCGCATTCTCTCGCGCCGCGGCTTGATGGTCCCGGAATCCGCGCGGGTACAGGCGGGGTATTGGGATTTCGTCTACGGGACCTTCGAGCCGGAGGGCACCCTGCCTTACCGGGAAGAGGCCCTCCTCCAGCACTTCGCCCCAAGGCTCTTTGCGATGTCGCCGCTTTTACAGATCCAAGGCCGTCCCAATCCGGAATTGATCCCGCCCCGGCTCAGGCCCGCGCCCGAGGACTGAGCTCGGCCCTTTCGAAGCAACTTTTGGCCCGCCGCGGCGAAAAGGCGCGGTCAGCTCCTATGCTAAGTTTTTTGCAACACCGACCCTTCGCCGGCGCAGGGCACCGCCCGGAGAGCCGCGGGGCCGCGAATTTTGCGGCCACCGAGGTCTTGGCGCGCCCGCTCGCCCTGGCGCGGGGCACGGCCCGCGAGGAATTGCGGGCCCTGGCGCGCGAGACCGATCCCGACCTGTTTCTCCAGGGCCTGCTGGCCTCCGCGGCGCGGCGGGAGGCGGCGGGGGATTTGGAGCTGGCGGCGGAGTTGTATTCCGCCGTGGAGCAGCATGCCGCGGCGGCGGGGGCCCTTCGAGAAAGGCCCCTACGGAACCGCGCGCAAGGGGCGCTCGACGCCATCGTCGGCCGCGGCGCCGCCGGTCCCCGGGCCGAGTTTCTCCTCCGCCGTTTCGCCGAACAGGCCTCCGATCCCGCGGCCCTCTTCGCGATGGGCGCGGCGGGCGCGGTCTTCCGCCTCACCCGCGTCGCGACCTTGGGACGCTTGGCGGTCTCCCCCAGTGCCAACCTATTCACTCGCGGCTTCGGCGCGCGCGCGACGGCCTCCCTCGCCGGCTTTGCCCTCGAGGCCCCGGCCTTCACCGTGGCCGGCCGGGCGGCGAATGCGGCCTTGGGGCGGACCCAGGATTGGAGCGGCGGGGCCTTGGCGCGGGACTTCGCCTCCAGCTATCTGGTGCTGGGCGGTTTGAAATTGGCGGGGTGGGGTAGCGGCGCGGCATATCGCGGCCTGGCCGGCCCGGCGGGGGCCCTTCGCGAACGGCACCTACGAATCTTGTTTCAACAAGGCGGGATGCTGGGCGGCATCCTCCTCGGTCACTCGCTGGAAGAGCGCCTCGGCCTGCGTGCCCCTGTCGACGGCGCGACCACCTTCGTCGATTCCCTGGCCATGCTCTTGCAATTCAACGTCGCGGGCAACTTGACCCGCCAGGCCTTCGGCCCGCGCTTCGCGGCCTGGGAACGGGGCCTCGACCTGCGGGCCGAGACGCTGGCCCATGCGCTTCCCCCAAGACTCACCGGCCCCGGCTTCGGAGCGCCCCAGCTTGCCTGGGCCGGGCCGGCGCCGCACTCGTCTTCCCGCCGTCCCTCCGCCGAGATCGTTCCGCCGCATGCGGCGGCGATGGCCATGCACGGCGAAGGTACGGGCGGCAGCGCCCCTCCCCCCGTCCGCCTGCCGCGGATGGGGATCCGCCGCCCGCTGGACAACCCCAGCGCGGAGCGCCTCAATCGCCAGGAGGCCGAGCGCCAGCTGCGCGCCCTGGTGCCGCGCGGCTTCGTCGAGGCCGCCGATCTCCAAAGCCCCCACTTCGTGTCGCGCCTGCTGACCTGCTTCGGCGTGACCGATCATCCTTTCGACCAAGGCGCCTTTCGCCAGGGCTTCGAGATCGCCCGCGCCCACCCCGAGCGGGTGGCCCGTCTCGCCTTCGACGTGGACGAGGTCTACCTGCACTGGGCCTTTTCCCCCGCCGACCTGTTCCGCGGCACCATGGAGCGCGGCGCGGAGGCGGTGTACCGCCACACGGAGCCGGGCCTACTGGACTACCCGGCCTTCCAGACCGCGCCGGGGGTGAAGTTGAATTTCTTCGAGCGGCTTTGGTTTAACGGCATCCAAAGGTTCTTTCCGGGGCGCCTCCGCCAGCGCGTCCAGTTCCACCCCGGCGTCCGCGCCTTTCAGCTGGGGCTTCGGCTCGGCCAGGACAAGAACCTGATCATGGCGACCACCGGCCCCGCGGGCCGCATCCTGCGCCTGGCCAACGAGGACCCGGCGATGAAGATGATCTATTTCGGAAAAGGCCCCGCCGAGCCTGTGACCATCGCCGAGGTGCGGGAGGGCCTGAACATCTACACCCGGGAGGACCTGGTCCTGGCCATGCGCGAGGCCGCGGACGGAGAGATCCGTTATCCCGAGAATCCCTTGGTCGAGAGCTACCTGGCCAAGATCCGCGAATTTCCCGCCAACGGCGTGAAGCTCAAGCACCCGGCGATCGCGCTGTTGCGCGGCAAGCGGCCCTTCGACACCCTGGTGGACGACAGCGCCTCCACCTTCGCGATGCTGGGCGGCATGGAGGGCTTCGCGGTCTTGCAGCCTCCCTCGGCCCGCCCCAGCCGCACCCTCAATTTTACCTTCCTCTCCCCCGATCATTATCTGGACCGCATGGCCAACGGCTACGTGCACGAGCTGGGCGAGATCCTGGCCGCGGCGGAGCGCCCCGTCTCGCGCCGGCTGGACTCCGGGATCACCGCGCCGGAGGATTATCCCTTCCAGCGCTTCGCGATCGAGATCCCTTGGGACAAGTTCGGGGCGGAATTCGTCGCGCCCAATCGGGAACTGCGTCACCTGGGCCGCCGCCTCGCCCGGGCCCTGCCCGCGGCGTCGCCCGCCGCGGGAGCGCGCGCCCCGCTCTCGCTCAGCGAGTCCCAGCTCCAAGGCCTGGCGGAACGTCTGCACCGCGAGTTCGAGCGGATCCTGGACGATCGCTCCGGCATGGTCTCCGTGGAGGCCTCCCATACCGCCATGCTTAGGGACCTGGCGCAAAGCTCGCCGGAGGATTTTCAGGCGATGTTGGATCGTTATTTCACTCCCCGCGAACAATCCTTCCTGCCGCAGGCCTCGCGGCCTTTGGCCGAACGGGGATCCTTCTATTATTCCCGGCTCGCGGCCGTCATGGCGGCGAAGCAGGCGGCGTGCCAGCTACTGGGCCTGGATCCCGCCCAACACTCCCGGGAGGTCTTGATCCGTCAGGGCCGGGCGGTCTTGAGCGGCGAGGCCGCCCGGCGGAACGGCACGGGAAATATGATGACCGGCTACGCCGACGACGGGGAGGTTGGGGTGGGGATCGCCTTGGTCGAGCCCGATTTCTGGGGCAGCGGGGTGGTGGGTTTCGGCCTGAGCCTCACCAACGGGAGGGTCCGCTACACGAGACCCCACCAACACGCCTTGGCGCAGGCCGCCCACCGGGCGACCCTTTCGACCCACGATATTCAGCGATTCAATCATCACCGCGCGGCGGAGATCGGGCGCGGGCCCGACGGCGCGTATTTCCTTACCGGTCGCACCCTGCAGGCGGCGCGCGAGTTGCGCGGCGATGCGGGGAGCCGCTCGCCCCTTGCCGTGCACGCCCTGGATTTCCGCCTCGGCGACGCGACTGTCGCCTTGGTGGCGATTCCCAGCCTGGATCGGCCCCGCGCCCGCCGGCCGAGGTTGGCGCCCTTCGGCGTCGGCGAGGGACCCGCGGAGTCGCAGCCCGCGCCTTCGCAGGCGGTCTACCTCGACGTGGGCGGACGACTCGAGCTGCCCCGGCAAAATATGAGCGTCGCGATCCTAGGCGACGTGAGCGGCACGCGCGCCGTCGAACTCGCGCGGCGGGGGCATTTTCCCATCAACATCGAGCGCGAACCCGAGATGCTCGAGTTAATGGAACGCTTCTTCGAAACGGAGGAGGCCGAAGCCTCCCGTAACGGCGCGGGGGGCCGGTCTTGGCGCGGGGAATTCCTACCGGGCGATTGGTACGAGACCTCGACTAAGGCCGACCGGGTGGAGGCCTATTTCCCCCTCCATATCGGGGATCTCCCGCGCCCCGAGGACCCCGGGCGAGCCGCGGCGGTGGCGGATTTCCTGGACCGGGCCCTGCTTTCTAAAATCGTTCCCGGAGGCGGGGGCTACGTCGTCTCCGAATACGCGCCCTTCATTCGCGACTTGGAGCAGTTGGTAAGCAGCCGCCCCGACCTCGAGGTGGTGAGCGCGGAGTACCATCATCGGGAGGTACCGATCGTGGCGGGCTATTCCGTCTCCAGCCCCTTTCGGGACAATTCCTGGTTGATTTTCCGCCGGAAACCCTGATTTTTTGGGTTTTCCCCGACACATTTCCCCATTGTCCGGGGCCGAGGAAGGGTGCTAGATCCCCGCTTCCGTTGCCATGGATACGAACCACGAAAAAAAGGTCTGCCTGATCTCGCTGGGCTGCCCGAAGAACCTGGTCGACGCCGAGTTGATGCTGGGCGGCCTCAAGCAGGACGGTTTTTCCTTCACCTCGCTGCCCGAGGAGGCCGAGGTGATCGTGGTCAACACCTGCGGCTTCGTCGCCGATTCCAAGAAGGAGTCCATCGAGCAGATCTTCGAGGCCGCCCGCCACAAGCAGACCGGCCGCTGCGAGGTGCTGGTCGCCTCGGGCTGCCTCACCCAGCGCTACAGCGCGGAGCTGGCCAAGGAGATGCCCGAGGTCGATCTCTTCGTGGGCTTAAGCGAGTTCGACAAGCTCGCCGCGATGCTGCGCGAAAAATTCGCGGCGCCCAAAAAGTTTCGCCGCGTCCGAGTTGGCGAGCGCCTGCTTCCCGAAGCGGCCGCGGCGAAGCGTCTCTCCGATTTTTCCCCGGCCCGCCAGATCCTGCCCGATCCCGATCTGCCGAGGGTCCTGGCCACCCCGGGCCACTTCAGCTACCTGAAAATCTCCGAGGGCTGTTCCCACCGCTGTTCCTTCTGCGTCATCCCGCAGATCCGCGGCGACCTGAAGAGTCGCCCGATCGGTTCCATCGTCCGCGAGGTGCGGGAGCTGGTCGGGCGCGGCGTCAAAGAATTCAACCTTATCGCCCAGGACCTGAACGAGTACGGCAAGGACCTCCGCGACGGCAGCAACCTGGCCGAGCTGCTGCGGCGGCTCGACGCGATCGAGGGCGATTTTTGGCTCAGGCCGCTCTACATGTACCCACTGGAGTTCGGCGACGCGCTGATCGCCGCGATGCGGGAGTCGCGGCACTTGGTGCCTTACGTCGACATGCCGCTGCAGCACATCAGCGAGCGGGTGCTGCGCTCGATGAAGCGCGGCTCGCCCTCGCGCTACGTGCGGCAGGTGTTGGAGAGGTTGAAGGCGGCCATCCCCGGCATCGCCCTGCGCAGCACCTTCATCGTCGGCTATCCGGGCGAGACCGACGCCGAGTTCGAGGAGCTCTATCGCTTCGTGGCGGAGACCGAGTTCGACCGCCTCGGGGTCTTTCAGTACTCGCGGGAGGAGGGGACCGCCGCCGCCGCGCTGCCCGACCAGGTACCCGCGGCCCTCAAGCGCGAGCGCTTCGAGCGGCTGATGGAGCTTCAGCAGGGGATCTCGCTGAAGAAAAACCGGGCCTTGGTCGGCCGCACCCTGAGCGTGCTCTGCGAGGGGCCCTCGGAGGAGAGCGAGCTCGTCTACCAGGGGCGCCTGGCGACCCAGGCACCGGAGATCGACGGCGTCACCTACCTCTCGGGCGACGGGGCCCATCCCGGGAAATTCCTCGAGGCGCGCGTCATCGAGGCCCACGAATACGACTTGGTCGCCGAGGTGCTGTCCGTCGGCTGACGAGCCGCGTCGCGAATTACTCCCTTTGCTTTTAGCCCCCTTCCAGGCAAGCTGGGAGGGCATGGATTGGCTTCCGGATACCATCCGCCGCGTCTCCCTGCCCTCGGCTGTCTTCTTCACCCTCTTTGTCTGGAACGGCCTAGCCTATCTCGGCTTCGCGCGCATCCTGCCGCTGAGGACCCAGCAACGCCTTCGCTTCTTTCTGTTCGGGCTCATCTCGCTCAGCCTCGCGGTTTATTCCATCGCCACCTTCGAGCTCTATTCGGCGACCGATCTGAGGATGAGCCTGTTCTGCAACCAGCTGCAGCTCGCGGCCATGGTGCCGACCTTCATCTTCTTCGTCATGTTCACGGCGACCTATTTCGAGACGCCGAGCTTCTATTTTTCCAAATGCGTCCCCATCGCCACCCTGGCCTTCCTGCCCTTCCTGTTTTGGGACGGAAAATTTTTCCAGCCCGTTTTGGAATACCGGACCTTCGCCTTCCTGGGCTACACCACTCGCGTCGGCGAGGCGCGGCTGGGTCCCTGGTATTTCCTCTTCCTGGCCTGGACCCTTCCCCACGTCTTCTTCCTGGGTTGGCGTTGGTTTCGGCAGTATCGCGGCAATTTCCAGGGTTGGGCCTTGCCGGCGGGGGTTGCGCTCTTCCTGCTGAGCGTCGTCAACGACATCCTCGTCGCCACGGAGGTATATCGGTTCTTCTATACGATTGAGATGGGTTTCGCAGCCCTCATCCTCACCATGGCCTTCCAGCTTTTCAAATTCTATGTCGCGACCACGCGCGAGTTGGAGGCGAGGACCCGCGAGGTGGCGGCACTCAACGAAGAGATGCAGTTCCTGGTCGGCGCCATCTCCCACGACTTGAAGGCCCCCCTGATCTCGATCCGGGGCTTCAGCGAGCTGTTGCAGAACGGGCGCGGAGAGGCCCCGGAGAAGCGGCTGGAGTACCTGCGTCGCATCGAGGCCAACGCCGCGCAGATGCTGGAATGGATCGACGACCTGATCCACTTCATGAAGGTGGGCTGGGTACTGGGCGAGAGCGAGGCGGTGGACTTGGCGAAGACGGCCGCGGAGGTGGACGGCCTCCTCCAGGCCGCCCGCGAGTCGCGCCGGATCGCGGTGGAATGGCCCGCCTCGTGGCCCCCCTTGAGGTCCTCCGGCAGGGGGGTGAAACAGATCCTCCTCAACCTTTTGCAGAATGCCGTAAAATTTTCCCCGGAGGGAGGCTCGGTCCGGGTACAGTGCTTCCGAGATCGCGAGGCGGTCCAGCTTTGGGTCGAGGACCGCGGCAGCGGGGTGCCGGCGGAGCTGCGCGAGAGGATCTTCCAGCCCTTCTTTCGCCACCACGGCCAGGTCCCCGGCTTCGGCATGGGTCTGGCCATCGTGCGGAAGGCGACGGAGAAGTTGGGCGGGCGGGTTTGGCTGGACGCGACTTACGAGGGAGGCGCCCGGTTCTGCGTCTATCTCCCCGACCGGGGGCCGAGGCGCGAGGTGTGAGGCATGGCCGTCTACCGGCAAGAGCTCGACAACATGGTGCAGTGGGACGGTAGGCGCCGGCCCTTCTACGAGGTGTATTACCTGAAGTTCGCCGCGCCGGAGATCCAGCGGGCCTTCTGGCTGCGCTACACCCTCTTGGCGCCGCGCCGCGACCTGGGACCGCCCTCTGCCTCGGTCTGGGCGGTGGCCTTCGACCTGCTCAAGCCCGGGACGCCGATCGCCGCCAAAGAGACCTGGACGGCGGAGCAAGCCGTGATCGACCGGGACATCTTTTTTTTTCAGGTGGGGGAGAGCGCGGTCTACAACAACGGGGCGCGCGGCCGCGCGGCCTCGGGGGGCCACGAGCTGCGCTGGGACCTGCAGTTTCTGCCCAACGAGGCGAGCGAGCGGATTTACCCCGCTTCGTTTTACCACCTGCCTTTTCCCAAGACGAAATTCCTCTCGCCCAACTGGTCGGTGCGGGTCAGCGGCGAGCTGAGCGTCGACGGCCGGGTCTTCCGCGTGGACCGGGCTCCGGGCTGCCAGGCCCACCTCTGGGGGACGAGCCACGCCGAGCGCTGGGCCTGGAGCCATTGCAACCAATTCCACGAGGACTCCGGCGCGGTCTTCGAGGCCTTGACCGGGCAGGTGAAAGCGGGCCGGCGTCTGCTGCGTCCGCTGACCGCGATCACGCTGCGCCTGGGAGACGGCCGGACTTTGCGCTTCAACCGGATCAGTCAGCTGCTCTGCAACGAGAGCCGCTACGATTTCTCGGGCTGGGACTTGAGCGGCCAACGCGGCCACTACCGCATCGAGGCCAGGATCCTCAACCGCCCCGCGGAGATGGCGGGCGTGACCTACACGGATCCGGACGGCTCCAAGCTCTACTGCTACCACAACGAGGGCGCGGATTTATCGGTGAAGCTCTTCGAGACGGGGCGGAAGGGGGACAAGCTTCTCCACGCCCTCGACGCCCAGCGCTGCGCGGCCTTCGAGGTGGTGGACCGGGCGCCGTCGCCGGAGTTGGCTTTGCATCTCTAAAAAATAATTGAATTATCCCGATGCATTGCCTATTTTTATCGACGACCTTCCTCGCCGTGGTTTCCGGGTTTAATACTTGGGAGCCTCTTATGTTTATCATGTATGTTGATGAAAGTGGTGATTCAGGCTTGGTAAAATCACCGACGCCGTTTTTTGCCCTCACGGGGATAGTTGTTCATGAGTTGCGTTGGAGAAATTATTTAGACGAGCTGATAAGTTTTCGAAATTATTTAAAACAGAGGTATGGCCTAAAACTAAGGGAAGAATTTCATTCCGCAAAATTTATTAGCAAGCCAGGCGAGTTGCACAGAAGGATTAAGAGGAGTGATAGGTTGGCGATGATTAGGGAATATTCCGCCAAGCTGGCTTCCTTATCCGACATAAGCATTATCAATGTCTTGGTTGATAAATTTGAAAAAAATCCTGAATATGACGTATTTTCGTCTGCATGGAGAGCGCTTATTCAAAGGTTTGAAAACACGATCAGGCATAGGAATTTTCGTGGGCCCAACAATCCAGATGAGCGCGGAATTATTATTTGTGATCATACAGAGGATAAAAAACTGAAGAACTTGCTTCGTCAGATGCGAAGATACAATCCTATTCCAAATCAAATTCAATTTGGATCAGGATATCGGGATTTGCCGCTAAATTATTTAATCGAAGATCCAGTGTATAGGGATTCAGAACATTCCTATTTTATTCAGAGTGCAGACCTTGCCGCATTTCTACTTTACCAATACCACTCGCCGAATGCGTATTTCAGGAAAAAAGGGGGAAAGAACTATTTTTTAAGATTAAGTCCCGTGATTTGTCGGCAAGCTTCCCCGAATAATCCGCTCGGAGTAGTGAAGTTATGAAAAAAAAGGGGGTGTTTCCACCCCCGGAGGGATCCTACTGGTCAGACGAGCCGACGTTCAGATCACAATTTAATTATAATCATTGAGTATTGAAATTGAAAGAAATATTTGGGTTAAATCACTTCGCACAACTTTCCCTCCCCCCCTCCGATGAGTCCTCGAATCACGACAAGGGGACAATCAGGGGGCATTCATGGGGCACAATCTCGACGTGGCCCGTCTTGGCCGGGGCCTTAGTTCCAACCTTAACCTCGCTTTTTCACAGCCCGGCGCTCAGGCTTACACCGCCCGATTTGGCCTGAGGCTCCCGGCGCAGCTTTTCGCCGCGCCCTCCGCGGGCTCCGTTTCGGCCGCACCGGGCGGGTACCTTTTACAGGGGGCTAATCCCCTGGCCGCCTGGCGCCTGCACTTCCAGCTCTTCCAAAGTCCCGCCTCAGCCCTCGGGGGCCTCTGGTTCAAGGCGGCCGCGTCAAACGCGACGGCGGCGCGCGCCGCGGCCGCCAAAAACACCTTGAACTTAAGCAGCGTCACCGCGACCGCGCGGGTCCTCGAGGCCCTTCGTTTCATCGAAAAGCGCGTCAAGACCACCGTCTACAACCACGACACGAAGGTGGACTTCGCCAAGGGCCAATTCGAATTCGACTGCTCCGGGATGGTGAATTGGATCCTCCAGCAGGCGGCGCCCCAAGCCTACGCCGAATTAAAATCCGAACGACCCCGCGTCGCCGAATACGTCAAGGCGCTGAAGAAAATTCCCTACAACAAGCCCAGCGCGGGCTGGCGCCGCGTCCAAAAGATCGCCGATGCCGAGCCGGGCGACGTCGTCGCCTGGCCGACGCCGGATTGGTATCCCTCCAGCGCCACCGGCCACATGGGGATCCTCGTGGCGGCTCCCGAGAAGGTCTCGGGCGGCTATCTCCTGCGCTTGGCCGACGCGACCTCCTACCCGCACGGCGAGGACAGCCGCGAGGGCGGCACAGGCTTCGGCTACGGCAGCATCCTCGTCACCGTCGATCCGGACAGCGGGGAGGGCACGGGGCAGGGCTGGACCGGCCGCTATTCCGCCAACACCGTACTTATGACGCCGATCTACGTCGGGCGTCCCCTTCAGTAGGAGTCCTTTATGGGAGAATTCGCGCTAGGGCCCATCAAGATCGTCGACAACGGCGACGGCGTCTACCAGCCGCCCGCCAAGGGGGCCAAGGGTCCGCAGGACGAGGTGCAAGACCTGCAAGGCAAGGCCGTCAAGCCGACCGGCGCGGAGGCCCAGCAGGCCCTGAAGGCCTTGGGCGCCTCGAGCCTGACGGGGCTCAAGCTCTCGCCGGCCAGCCGCTACCTCGAGATGCTCTCCCAGGCGAAGGCCTTCGCGGCCCAAGGCGACACTTTGCAGACCCAAGACCGCCTCTTGAAGGCCCGGCTTGCCGCCGCCGAGGCGCGGCTGTCCTTTAAGGAAGATCGCGCCGAGGGCATCCTCAAGATCTCCTTGGAGAAGGAACTGGACCTGCTCGTCGCCCGCGCCGCACCGCTCGCGGATGCCGGCGACGTCCTGGCCCTAGCCGACGTCTTCGCCGCGGGCCGCGAGATCCTCTCTCGTCTGCAGGTCCCCTTCGACCAGGCCAAGGCAAAGGGCTACGCCTTCCATCAGGACTTCATCGACCAACTCGAGCCCAAGGCCTACGCGAACGCGGTGCCCTTGGCCTGGAAGAAGGCCGAGGCCGCCTCGAAGGCGGGGGAGGTGCCGCGCTGTCGGGAGGCGATCGCCAAGGTTCGGGAGTACGCCGCACGCGGCAAGGTCACGCTGACGGCCGACCAAGAGAAGCAGCTCGCCGAGCTGGAGCGCGCCGCCCACGAGGCCTCGATCGAGCCGCGCCTGGCCGAGGCGGCGGCCTTCGCCCTGCAGGGCGACGTCGAGAGCACGCGCCTGTATTTGACCCTGGCCAAGGAGGCCTCCGTCCTCGCCAAGAAGCCGCTCAGCTCCAAACAAGAGCTGCGGGTGGCGCGGATGGAGCGCACCGCCCTGCACAACGCCCCGGATTTCCTCCTCCCCCAGGCTGAGACGAAGGCGGACTTGGGCGACGTCGAGGCGACCCGGGCCCTGATCCAGAAGGCCAAGGATGCCCGCGCGCAGATCGGCCTGAAACTGGCCAAGGCCGACCTCGCCCGGGCTGAGGCGGCTGCGGCTCTGCACGAACGTGACCGCGTCGATCTGCGGCGCCTGGAAGTAGGTCCGCCCTACGGCGAGGTGCCCGCCGGCGACTACGAGCT
>SZOV01000087.1 GCA_030263375.1 Deltaproteobacteria bacterium PRO3 | reverse complement strand
GGGCGGAGTGCCTGGTCATGCCCGACCCGCAGTGCCCCAGCGAGGCGATCCGGCTGGCCGAAGACGTGATCCGGCTGACGGGGGGCGTGCCACGCTTCATGGACCCAGCCGAGCACGACGCGCTGACCGCCGCCACCGAGCAGCTACCCGCGCTGCTGGGCGCGGCGCTGTTCTACGCGCTCCAGCAGTCCGAGGGCTGGCCCGACCTGCGGCGCATGGTCAACCCCACGCTTGCCCTGGCCTTCCAGTCGCTGCGCACGCAGACGCCCAACGACCTGCACGTGGCCTTCACCCACAACCGCACCAACCTCACCCGCCATCTGGACGGGGTGATCGGCGTGCTGACCGAGCTGCGGGCCGCGCTTGCCGCCGGCGACAGCGACAAGCTCGCTGCCTTCCTGACGCTGGTCGGCAAAGAGTGGGAAAAATGGGACGGCAAGCGGCACAGCGGCAAGTGGGAAGAGGCCCGCGAGATCGAGAAGCTGCGGCACTTGAAGAAGCTGGGCTTCGTCGCCATCGACGCTCAGGTCATTTCCAAGGAACCCGAGGCCCTGCAAAAGGCCTACGACGAGTACCTCGCCAAGCGCGACTCCCTCGACTACGAGCTGGACGGCGTCGTCTACAAGGCCAACGAGATCGCCGACCAGACCCGGCTGGGGGCCAGCGCCCACCACCCGCGCTGGGCCATCGCCTACAAATTTCAGGGGGATTCGGGGACCACCGTCCTGCGCGAGGTGGAGTGGAGCGTCTCCCGCACCGGCGTGATCACGCCGATCGGCATCATCGACCCCGTGCGGCTGAGCGGCGCGACGGTCTCGCGGGTCTCGTTGCACAACTACGGCCTGATGAAGAAGATGGGCGTCTCGCTGGGCGCCAAGGTCCTGGTGATGCGGCGGGGCGGGGTGATCCCCAATCTCGAGGAGGTTTTGCAGAAGACCAAAAAGCTCGTCGAGGCCCCGGAGCGCTGTCCCTCCTGCGGCTCGAAGACGGAGATCCGGGACGACTTCCTCTACTGCACCAACGAGAAGGGCTGCCGCAGCACGCGGTTGGGCGAGCTCAGGCACTTCGTCGACGTCCTCGAGATCGAGGGCTTCGGCGACAAGACGATCGAGCAGCTCTATGACAACGGCTACGTCGAGGACCTGCCCGACTTCTTCCGCCTGACCAAGGAGGACCTGCTCAACCTCGAGCGGATGGGGGAGATACTCGCGACCAAGCTGATCGACAATATCCAGTCCCGACGCCGGGTGCCCCTGGCGCAGTTCCTGCGCAGCCTCGGCATCCCCGAGCTGGCCAAACACAGCAGCGAGGTCCTTGTGAAGCAGTTCCGCAGCCTCGAGCGGATCCGCGCCGCGACCGAGGAAGAGCTGAGCGCCATCCACACCATCGGTCCGGTGATCGCCCGCGAGGTGGTCCGGGGCCTGAAGCAGAAGGCCAAGACCCTGGACAAGCTGCTCAAGTACGTGACCCTCGAGGAGCGGAGCGCCGCCAAGCAGGGCAAGTTCTCGGGCAAGAGCTTCCTCTTCACGGGCAAGATGGCCGCCATGGAGCGCGGCGAGGCCGAGAAGAAGGTCGAGGCCCTGGGCGGCGAGATCGCCGCCGGCGTCAACAAGGACCTGGACTACCTGGTGATCGGCAGCGAGGGCTACAAAAACCGCGAGAAGGGCAACAAGTGGATCAAGGCGGAGGCCCTGAAGCAGAAAGGCGCGGACATCGAGATCGTTTCGGAAGAGGATTTTCTGAAGATGCTGGAATAGGCGTCATTTGGTGATTTTCTTCAGGGTTGCGGCGTAGCCTTCCTCCTTGGCGAATTGGGTCAGGTACTTCAAGTCGATTTCGTCCTTGTTTTTGAGCCAAAGCAGCCTCGCCTGATCCAGCGAGGGCTGGTCCCGCCACTCCACCCCGGCCACGATGCGGTCCATGATGAGGTCTTCGACGCGGATGACCCGCACCGAAAGGCGATCCAACTTCAAGATGTTGAATTTGTCCAAGTGGCGGCCGCCGACCTCGATGGGGGAGGGCGGGAACTCGACCACGAAGGGAAATTTAGGGTTTTCGAAATGGCGGTACATCGTGGTTCGACGGAAGCCCAACTCGCCCATGACCGTCTCGATGATTTCCTTGGTGTCGCCGAAGAGGATGGCGTCGAGATCGCCGGTGACGTATTCGGCGTCCGAATAGAACTGCACCGCCGCGCCGCCGACGACGGTCAGGATAACGTCGTATTTTTCAAATTTCTCGGCAAGCAGGGCCGCCAAGGCCATCTGCTGGATGTTCGGGGGCATTTCCTGGATCTTTCGCAGCTCCGTCTCGATTGCGGTCATAGCAACCCCAACTTACGCAGGCTTTTTTCCTCCGCATAGGCTCGGGGTCGTTTTCGCGGCGCCCTCAGCGCCTTGTCGAGCTCGGGCGGAACGGGGATCTTTTTGTATTTTTTTTGCAGCTGTTTCAGGTCGTAGGTCTTCACGATCGTGAACTTCCGGTTTTTCTCTTCGTCCAGTCGCCGAAACAGCTCCTGAATGGGCGGCAGCAGGAAGAAGCGTCGGTTCAACCGGAAGGCGCGCTGGTTCCCGCGCTTGGAAGAGAAGAGGAAGCCCCAGCCCTCCATGTTGAGCAGCTCGCGATAGACCGCCTGGGGCGGGGCCTTCAGCTCGCGGGCCAGCTCGCGGATGCCCACTTGGGCCTCGGGGTTGGCGACGAAATAGGCCAGCACCTGGCGGCGCATCTTGGAGGGAATGAGAAAGGAAAGATCCATAAGTGAAATGTCACAAAAATTATGACGATTGTCAATATTCTAAAGACAGACGGAGGCGTCCGCCGACGACGGCTCCCATACGGACACAGGGGTTCCAACGGCTTTAATCGGCAGAATGAGCGTTATTTAAGCGGCGCTCAGCTCGAGCATGCGTTTCAGCGGCAAGTAGGCCTTTTGCCGAAGCTCCTCGGGCATCAGGATCTCGGGCTTCTCGTCGCGCATGCATTGGTAGAGCTTTTCGAGGGTGTTGAGCCGCATGTAGGGGCACTCGTTGCACTGACAGCCGCTGTCGTTGGGCCCTTCGAGAAA
Source organism: Deltaproteobacteria bacterium PRO3 (assembly GCA_030263375.1). Classification (NCBI taxonomy): domain Bacteria; class Deltaproteobacteria; species Deltaproteobacteria bacterium PRO3. The sequence goes on along the minus strand of SZOV01000087.1, from coordinate 10,131 downwards.
GATCTTGTCGGGCGAGGCCTTGCGCATCTGATGCAAGATCCCCGATTCGGTCAGGACGATGAACTTCTTCTTCGGCGAGGTCTGGCTATGCTTGAGCAGGGCGGAGGTCGAGCCGACGAAATCCGCGTGCTTGAGGATCGCCTCTTCGCACTCGGGGTGGGCGATGACCTCGGCGTCGGGGTGCTCGGTCTTGAGGGCGATCACCTTCTTCTCGTTGAAGGTCTCGTGGACGATGCAGACGCCCTGCCAGAGCGTCATGGGCCGGCCGGTCTTCTTCATCAGGTAGCGGCCGAGGTGACGGTCGGGACCGAAGAGGATCTCCCGATCCTTCGGCACCGAGGCGATGATCTTCTCGGCGTTGCTCGAGGTGCAGATCACATCGGAGAGGGCTTTGATCTCGGGGTTCGAGTTGATGTACATCACCACGTAGGGGTCCTTCAGCTTCGATTTAAAATACTGGAAGGGCGCGGGCTGGCAGCTGTCGGCCAGCGAGCAGCCCGCCTCGAGGTCGGGCAGGAGGACCCGCTTTGCGGGATTGACGATCTTGGCCGTCTCGGCCATGAAGCGCACGCCACAGACCACCAAGGTGTCCGCCGGAGATTTTTCGCAGTATTGGGCCATCGCCAGGGAGTCGCCCACGAAGTCCGCCAGGTCTTGGATCTCGTCCTCCTGGTAGTAGTGGGAGACGATGACGGCGTTGAGGCGTCTTTTTTCGGCGGCGATTTTCTCGAGGATGTCCATGGGGAATATTTAGGACCATTTGGGCGCTTCTGTAAAGGCTTGCCGCTTCGGGCGCTTGACCGCGAGGAAATTACCCATTATTCCACTGCCATGCGGATTCTCATCACCGGCGGGGCCGGCTTCATCGCCTCTCACATCCAAGACGCTTACCTGCAAGCGGGGCATACGGTTGCCGTCCTCGACAACCTCGCGACCGGGAACCAGGCCAACCTCGCCTCCGCCAGCCGGTTTTTTCAAAACGACATCCGCGACGCGGCGGTCGACCGCATCCTCGAGGAGTTCCGTCCCGAGGTGATCTCCCATCACGCCGCCCAGATGGACGTGCGGCGCTCGGTGGCCGAGCCCGTCTACGACTGCGAGGTCAACGGCATCGGTACCCTCAACCTGATGGAGGCCGCCCGCCGCCACGGCGTGAAGAAGGTCGTTTTTGCCTCCTCGGGCGGGGCAATCTACGGCGAGCAGATTGCCTATCCCGCCGACGAGTCGCATCCCACCCAGCCGGCCAGCCCCTACGGCATCACCAAGCTGCTCGGCGAGAAGTACCTGCATTTTTATCAGGAGACCTACGGCATCGACGCGGTCTCCCTGCGCTACGCCAACGTCTATGGCCCGCGCCAGAACCCCCACGGCGAGGCCGGCGTGGTCGCCATCTTCGCCACCAAGCTGCTGAAGGGCGAGATCCCGGTCATCAACGGCGACGGCCTCCAGACCCGCGACTACGTCTTCGTCGAGGACGTGGTGCGTGCGAACCTCCTGGCCCTGCGGCCCGGCGTTCGGGGCGTCTACAACGTCGGCACCGGCGTGGAGACCGACGTGGTGGCGATCTACAAGCACCTCGCCGCGGCGGCCGGGGTCGCGGCGGCCCCGCAGCACGGCCCCGCCAAGCCCGGCGAGCAGCGGCGCAGCGTCATTTCCTACGCCAAGATCGAGCAGGAGCTCGGCTGGAGCCCCCAATTTTCCCTGGCCGAGGGCTTGAAAAAGACCGTAGAATGGTTTCGCTCCCGGTGAAGAATCTCCGGCGGAGGTCCGATATGCGAAAGATCCTATTCCTGATTTTTGCCTTGGTTTCGTTCCCCTGGGTCGCGGCCGCCGCGGAAAAGGTACCCGGCGATTTCAAACTGGTGTTTCGCTCCAGCGCCGGCGCCCTCGAGCGCGCCACCCAAGAGACCCTGACCGTCCACAAAGACACGGTCACCGTCAGCCGCAACGCCGAGATCGTGGGCGAGGAGGGCGTCAAGACCAAGAGCGACCGCGTCTACAAGATCACCGGCGAGCAGCTCAAGCAGCTCTACGACATCGTCGTCTCCAGCGGTTTCTTCACTTGGCCCAAAAACCCTGAGGCCCCTCACCAAAGCACGGTCGAGGAGTTCTTCGACATCACCGCCGACGGCAAGACGGTCACCCACGGGCGCTGGGAGCAGGGCAACCAGGAGGCCTTCCGGGCCCTCTACGACCGCTACAACTCTTGGTTCAACAGCATCCGGACGGCCCGGTTCTGAGCCCGGCGGGCCGTCTTCGGCTCGCAGCGGCTTCCCTTATCCCCTTGAAACCCCTGCCTTTTATGGAAGGCGTATTCGCAGGGACCGCACGCAACTTTGTTGACGGACCCTCGATAAGGGCATAGATCGAAAACGCCATTTCCTGAACTTGGGGGCACCAAGCGCGGGGCGGAAGCGCCCGTGCAAAGGTTGCCCTAATGTCGAATCTCCGAGTCTTCGTCGATAACTCCGACAATACCCTGCAGGCGCCGGCCACTGCGGCTTGCGCGGACGCCCCTCCCGCTATACCGGCTCGAGGACCTCGTCCGGCGGACGGCTGCCGGATCACCCTGCCTCTCACCCTGGACGTCCCCAATCCGCCTCCGCCGCGCCAGATCGCCTTCGATCGCCAGGGAGATCGATTTGTCCTTTCCACCAGTAATTCCGCCGAGAATCTGACTTGGGTCGGTTCCCATCAAAATCTCCCCTCGGCACTGGACGTCGCCCGCCTGACCGGGGCGCTGTTGCGCAGCGCCGGGCGTCCCGCGACCGCCAGCCGATACGCGGTGGGGTTTTTCGCGTGGATCTCGCGCTATGTCCTGACGGGCCGCGTGGAATTCGACGCCGTCTCCGGACGGGCGGAGCGGTCGCCCGACATCGAGGGGATCTTGCTGGAGCTGTTCACCGGCTCCCGCGCCCAGGGCCTGGTGCCCCTGGTGGGGAACATCAACCTGCTGCGCCGCGAGCCGAATCTGCCGGCGGAGACGCGGGAGCGCATCGAGCGCGTCACCCGCATCCTCGACTTGGTGCCGACTTATCAGGCCTTTCTTCGCCACTTTATCACCGAAGCCGAAAACCAGGGGATGGGACGGTTTTCCGGGGCGGATATCCTGCATTACGGCCGGGTGATCGCCTTCGTCCGCAGCGCGGTGGTAGCCTTGGCCAACCGTCGCCCGCTGCGCTACGACGCCGCGACCCTGGAGGCCTATCGGGCCTACGGCGAGCTGCGCCAGGCGGACATCGCAGCGGGCACGCGTCCCGATTTCTGCGCCGCCCTGAACGCCGCCCTCCAGGAACGCGGTGGCGCCGAAGTGCCGCTTGCCAACTTCGTCAACGAGTGCCGGCTCGGGATCGAATGGTGCGCCCGCCCCGCCGTCGAGGCCATGCGCGAAAGCCTTCGCTTCGGCCTCGTCGGAGCTTCGGGCCTGCCCTTGCTCCGGCAGGCGATCGCCGAGGAGAGCGCCGCTGCCAACATGCGCCTGGAGTGGCTCGGCAGGCGTTCCAGCTTCGGCCAGGTCTTCTCGGCCCTGCGCGACAATATCGGATTGAGCGGCGAGGGAGAGGCGGCGCGTCTTACCTTCGACGTCGGGCGTTTTCGTCAGGCCCTGCGCCTGATGACGATCCTCACCCAGCGCGGCGAATACGACCTTTCCGCCCTGGCCTTCCTGCGCCGCCTCTTCGGCACCGAGGGGGAGGCGCCGCCGTTGCGCGTCTTCGCCGACGGGCACTTTCGCGAGGTTCCTTGGCAAATTGCCCCCGAGTCCTTAAGGCAGATTCGAGATTTGATCTCCACCCTGGCCGGCCGACGGCACAGCAGCGACAGCTTCGCGACGAACGGCATGCCCGCGCTCTTGGGTGCCGGCTGCGCCCTGGGCACCGGCGGAATCGTACTCAGTCACACCCTGCCGGCCATCGCCCAGAACCGCGGCCTGCAATTAGGCCTGGGTACGGCCTCCTCGGGGCTCGCGGGAGGAGGCTGCTTCGGGCTGATAGGCCACTACGTTTGGCCGGCGGTCATCCCGCGGGCTGTCCACAATCGTTACGCCTGGGACCTGGGCAGCGCCGCCGTCGGCACCGGCTTAGGCATCGGGACTTACTTGCTGATCAACCTCTTGAGCGGAGGCAATCCGGGCGGCGCCAACCCGCGCTTTCCGGTCGACCCTTACGGGCCGTAAATAGGAGCTGTTATGTCCGATCTGATCATCCGTTTTGACGGGATTCGCGCCACGACCCGCGCCTGCATCGACGCCCCGCCGGCTTCGGGCGTCGACCCCTGCCAGGTGACGCTGCCGATGGTCGACGACGCCGATCCCTCGGCCGCCGCGCACCACGTGCGTTTCGACCGGCAGGGCGACCAGTACATCCTCTCCCCCGCGAATCCGGGGGATACCCTGACCTGGGTGGCGAGCCATCCTAATCTTCCGGAAATTTTGCAGACTCTGCGCATCACCCAAAGCCTGCTGCGCGGCAACGAGCTGGGCGTTTATTCGTCCGCCACGCAGATTTTCTTTTATGTGGCCAATTACATCGCCACCGGCGAGGCCCGCAACAGCCGCGGGGAATTGATCGACCATGCGGCCATGGCCAACGGCCTGCTGGAGACCTTCACGGATTCCGGGGACCGGACCCTGACCGACTTCGTCGGGCGGCTCAGTTTCCTCCGGGGCCAGGATTGGCTGGGCGCGGAGGCCCGCGAACGGCTGCGCGGCGTCGTCGACCTGATGGATTTCGGCCCGCGCTATCGCGCCTTTCGCCGACACTTCATCAACGAGGAAGAATACGCGCGTTTCGATTCCCTGCCCCGGGAGCGCCAGGAGCAGCTCCAGGCGATCACCAACTTCTGCCGCGAGATGGTCGTGGCCCACGCCTTGGAGCAGCCCGTCCGCTTTAGCCGTGCCTTCCTGGCGGCCAATGCGGCCTACCAGACCCTCTACGCCGCGGAGTTGAGCGAGGGTACCCGCTTGGACTTCTGCACCAGCGTCGAGGACGCCCTGCGCGAGCTGCGCGGCGACCGCGGCGTCCCGCCGGTCTTCATGGAGGAATGCCACCAGGCCCTGCGCTTGATCGACATGCCGGTTGCCGACGCGGTGCGGGAGAGCCTGAGGGCCTCCCTGCTGTCCGCGTCCGGGACGCGACGTTTGCAAGAGTCCATCGCCGAGGAGAGCGAAGACGCCAACATGACGGTGGAATGGCTCGGCCGCCAGGGGGACGAGGAGGGCGGCCGGATCGGCCAGGTCGCCGACATCCTGCTCCGCCACCTCCAGGTGCGCGTCCCGGAAGAGGAGGGCGTCGCGCCCGAGATTTCCATCGACGTCACCTCGGCGGCCGTGGAGATCAACCTCTTGATCGACGCCCAGACCGTGCGGCGCCGGGAATACATCCTTGCCGCCTTGGCCCTGCTGCGCACGCTCTTCGGGACGAACGGAGCGGGCCTGGACCAACGCGTCTTCGCCGGCGGCGAGTACCGCGAGCTCTCCTGGACCCTGACTGCGAGCCGCCGCGGCGAGCTGGCCGGCCTGATCCGTTCCATCGAGGGCCGGCTCGGCAGCAGCGAGGCCGGGACCGACATTTGGCTGCCCATCCTGGAGGGGACCGTTTGCGCCCTCGGGGTCGCCGGGGTCGTCTTGAGCGAGACCCTCCCACAGATCCGCGACGACGCCGACCTGCGCCTGGGGCTGGGCACCGCCTCCTCGGGGCTCACGGGGCTGGGCTGCGCCGCGCTGGGCGGGCATTTCCTCTGGCCGGCGGTGGCGCCGGACTCCGTCCACAACTCCTACCTCTGGGACGGCCTGACCGGGCTGGGCGGCTCCTTGGTCGGCGCTGGGCTCTACCTCCTGATCAGCCTCTTGGCCGGCGGACAGACCCCGCCCATGGGTTCGCCCCGGTTTCCGGTGGACGAGTACGGTCCATGAGACTATAAGCGCAACTTATCGGCTAAATTCACGATAAGCCGGTAGCTTCTGGGGCGAAGCTCTATCTTTCATGTCTGGCTCGAAGCGGAGGTTTTCATGACCGAACTTCGAGTCACTCTCGATCGCGTGCAGGTGCCGGACGACGACTGCAACCGGGCGCCCGCCGAATTTTCCGACAACGACGACCAGTGTCACGTCATCCTCGACCTCACCGAGGTCGGCGGCGGCGTCTACGGGCCCAAGGAACGGCGCTCTCTGCGCTTCGATCGGGCGGGGGACTCTTTCGTCTTATCCCAAAAGGCCGAGGGCGGGTCCGGCGAGACGCTGAACCGGAGCGAGGACGTCGACTGGTTCCGCAAGCACGAGAATTCGGGCCAGATCCTCGACATCGTCCGGATCTCGGGGTCGATGCTTTCCTCCAAGGGCATCGCCAAGCCGACCGCCGAAGAGCGGGCGGGGCGCTTCGTCTTTCCCTTGGTCCTGGCGCAGTACGTGGTGCGCGGGGAGGTGATCTTTCCGGACAATCCGAAGCCCTTGAGCGAGACGGACTTGGCGGCGAAGCTCCTCGACGTCTACGCCAACAGCAACCCGGAGGCGGTGCAGTCGCTGATCGGCAAGATCGCGTTTTTTCGGACGGATTCCGGTCTGAACAACAAGGAGATAATAGGCCGGATCGACCGGATTTTGGAAATCCTGGGGATCGTCCCCGCCTACCAGAGGTTCTTGAACGGCTTGGTCGGCGTTCCTCCGGAGGGCATTCCCTCCGAGGAGTCCGCGCAGGCCCATGCCGACCTGCAGACCTTCGCGGCGGCGGCGCTGGTCGACTTGGCCGCCGAGGGGCGCATCCGCTACGACGAGGCCGCGGTGGAGGCCGAGGCGGCGTTTCGAAATTTGCGCGGGGAAAAAGAGCAGGACAAGGCCTTCTGCAAGGCCTTGGGCCTGGCGCTCAAGGAGATTCCGGAGATCGCGCGGAAGGCCAAGGCCGACGAGGTCGCCTCCTGTCGCGAAGGGCTCGCGGCCGCCCGGCTGGGTCCCGAGGATGCCGTCAAGCACGGTCTGAAGGCCTATCTGCGCTCGTCCGACGGGCTGGACAAGATTCAAAAGACCGTCGAGCGCGAGGCCGAACGGGCCAACATGCCGGCCGATTGGCTGGCGAAGCGGGGGCAGATCGACGCCGTGACCGAGGCCTTGCTGGCCGGGGCGGAGATCGTCCCCGCAAAGGACGGTCGCCGGGCGCGGATCCGCATCGACGCCGGCAAAATGGAGAAGGCTTTGGACAAGCTGTTCCGCGACACCAAGAGCACGCGACATCGCGAGCCGCTGCTCGCGGCCTTGGGCGTCTTGCGGCTGGTGTTCGGGGAAAAATCCAAGCACGGCGAGGCGAGCCTGCTGATCGGCGGCGAGGTCGTCTTGGCGGAATTGAAATTCGACCGCGAGGCCGTCGCAAAATTGCAGGAGAAGCTGGCCGCGGACCTGCGCAAGAGCCTGCGCGGCAGCGAGCTTTGGCTCCCGCTCGGCGAAGGCGCGATCCTGGCGGGCGGCGCCGCCCAGCTGGGCGTGGCCCTCGGCGTGAAAGAGCTGGGAAACACGCCGCGCCAGGCCCTGGGCTTCGGCGGCTCGGCGATGATCGGCATGGGCGTGGGCGCGTTGGCGACGCACTACCTGGTGCCCCCGATCTCCAAAAAAATGAAGCGCCCCGTGCGCAACCGCTATCTTTGGGATTTGGCCGGAGGCTTGATCGGAGGCGCCATCGGCGCCGGGATCTGGGGCTTGGCGAACTACGCCGGCCGCGGCGGGGCGGGCGGCCCTCCGGAAATGCCCACGCGCTTTCCGGTGGACGAATACGGTCCTTGATCGCGTTTACTTCCGCGTAGCCTTGGCGAGGCATCTTTTCGCGGCTTCGATATCCCGGTGGATCTGCGCGACCAGGGCCTCCACCGTCTCGAAGCTCCGCTCGTCGCGGATCCGCTTGAGGAAGTGCAGGCGGAGCCGTTTTCCGTAAATATCGCGGTGGAAGCCCAGTAGGTGGGCCTCGATGCTCAGGGTGCGGCCGCCGAAGGTCGGATTGAGTCCGACGTTCGCGACGGCGGGGTGGCGTTTTTTCCCAAGCTCGGCCCAACAGGCGTAGACGCCGCCCAGCGGGATCAGTTCGTTGTCGGTCTTGAGATTTGCCGTACGGATGCCGAGGCTGGCGCCGCGGCCGGCGCCCTGGATCACCGTGCCGTCGAGGAAGAAGGGGCGGCCCAGCAGCCGCGCGGCGATCTCCACCTCGCCCTTGGCGACGAAGGTTCGGATCCGCGAGGAGCTGATCAAGGTTTCGCCGAGCAGTTGGGCCTCGAGGACTTGGCAGTCCAGGCCCGCGGCGGCGCAGAGTTTTTCCATGGTCTCGACGGTGCCGCTGCGGTGGGAGCCGAAGGTGAAGTCGTAGCCGACGACCACGCCGGCGGCGTGCAGGTTTTTCACCAAGACCTTCTCGAACCAATCCTCCGCCGAGAGGTGGGCGAAGCGCGGCTCGAATTTTTCGACCACCGCGGCGTCGACCCCCGTCTTTTCCAGCAGCTCCAGCTTCTGCGCCAGGGTGTTGATCATCGCGGGCGCCGAGGCCCGCGACAGCACCTTCACGGGATGCGGGTCGAAGGTGTAGGCCACGGCCGTGCCCTTCAGCTTGCGGGCCCGCGCCACCGCGAGCTTGAACATCTTCTGATGGGCGAGGTGCACCCCGTCGAAGTTGCCGAGCGCCACGATCGGGCGCTTGGCGGAGGCCGGGAAGGATTTTGAGCCGCGATAGACCTTCAAGGTTTTACTCTTGCAGGATGTAAAAGCTTTGGCGGTTGACCAGATCGTTCTTGTCCCTGGCGAGGATCGAGATCAGGTTGTTGTCCTTCTCTTTGAGCGGGAGGACGGCCTCGAAGGTGGCGGAAGTCGCCGCCTGTCCGGAGGCCGCGTCGTCCGGGAAGGCCTTGAGGAAGACCTTGTGGTCGCCGACGTAGACGGAGATGTCTTTCAGGCCGGAGGCGTCCTCGACCTTGCCGGAGACGGTGATCTTCTTCTGGTCGGTCCTCGAGGGGTAGGGCGCCTTGTCGAGGGTGATTTGCGGCGCCGCCTGCAGGGTGCCCGGCGGGGGCTTGGGCTCGCCGCCGTTCAGCGGGATTTGGAGCTTGTCGCCCAGGACCTCCTGAGTCTCCTGGTCGCTCACGGAGAGCTCCAGCTCGACCTTGTCCTTGGCGAAGGAGCGGTCGATCGAGAAGTTGAGCGAGGCCTCTTTGGAGGCGCCCGCCGGCAGCTCCTCGAGCTTCTCGCGGCCCTTGCTTAGGAAGATGCCGCCGCCGTCGAGATTCTTCAGATTGACCACGGTCTTCTTGCTGGTTCCGGGGCCCTCGTTTTTCACCAAGACCTTGATGGCGTCTTTCTCGCCCGGCTCCGCGCGGCGGTTGGCGTTGCCGCGGGATTCGTGGCGGCCGTCGTCGAAGAGCTCGTACTGAAAGGCGAAGGTCGGCCGCGGCAGGGGCTCGGTCACGAGCATGCTTTGGAAGTTTTCGGGGACCTGCCCGTTGCCCTCGCGGAAGGCGAAGACGACCTTGTCCTCGCGGCGCAGCGCGGCCGCCGGGACCTTGATAGGCACCGTCCAGCTGCGGGTCTCGCCGGGGGCGATCTTTCCGAAGATGAACTCGCGATTCTTCAGGAGGAAGTTTTCGCTCTCGGTCGAGGCGATCAGCTGATGGAAGGGGCCCTTGCCCACGTTGTGGACCGACAGCTCGAGCTGAACCTCTTCGCCGGCCTTGAGCACCTGGCCCCCGGTGGACCGGATGTTGAAGGTCACCGCGGCCTGGGGTTTGCCGTCGGCGGGGGCGAGCGACCAATCCACGCCGATGGCGGCGAGGGCGTCCTGGATCTTCTTGTCCTCGATGGCGGCCTCCGCGGCGACCAGTTCTTTGGCGCCGTCGAGCATTTCTTTGCGGTCGGGCCCCTTGGCGGAGCGCAGCAGCTTTTCGGCGAATTGGATCTGGAAATCCTCCTCGATCTCGTTGGAGTAGTCGCTGCGGTCTTCCTCGGGGTCGTCCTTGTCGCCCTTCTTGGGCTGATAGAAGCCGAGCGTGTAGACGGGCTTGCCGGCCGCCTTGAACTTGCTTTCGAGATGCTTCTCGAGGTCTTTCTCGCCGAAGGTATGGCTTTCGATCAAGTCGACCTTGTCCTTCGCGACGCTCTCCGGAACCAGCTGG
>SZOV01000086.1 GCA_030263375.1 Deltaproteobacteria bacterium PRO3 | reverse complement strand
CCCGGCCTGAGATACCGTCTTGCTAGTCAAGCTGCAAAAGCAAGCAATGGGTCAAAAGGTTTATTATTCTTCAGGACACCATAGATTATGTGAAGCAGCTTTCGCATGATAGCGCCCACAACAACCATCTTCGCCTTGCCATTCTTTAACAATTGTTTTTCAAAAGCTTTAAACCCTTCTCCTTTTGTTTTCGCTACTAAGGCGGGCATAAATAGCATTTTGCGAACCCGAGAAGAGCCGGTTTTTGAAATGTGAGCTTTCTTATACACGGCGCTCCCTGACATATACTGTCGTGGGTTCAGGCCCGCAAACGCGACCAATTGCTTGACCGATTCGTATCGTTTCAAGTTTGGAATCTCCGCTAGTAGTTTCGAGGCGGTCAGGTCCCCAATTCCGGGAATAGTTGCCAATAAATCCCGATCATTTCTGATATCCGGATGGTCCTTGAATAAATCCTCTATTTTCTTCCTGGTTTTTCGAATCTCTTCCTTCAGAACCTGGATCAAGGTCTGGATGGATTGTACAACCGCCTTAGATTTAACCGCTGCCTCAAGTCGGTTTTTCTCCCTTTGCAGCGATTCTGTCAGGTTATCTAAGTGGCGTACCAACACCTGCAGCTCTCGAATTGCCGGAGAAGGGGCGATAAACAGCTCCGGGTTTTGGGTCTGACAGAATCGGGCAATCAATTCCGCGTCGATCTTGTCCGTCTTGTTGCGAGCTAGCTGACTCTTTGCAAATGCGCTGATTCTCGCGGGATTCACCACGCTGACCCGATGCCCTTGCTCCTGAAGAAAAATAGCTAAATCCTCAGAATAGCTCCCCGTAGCTTCTAAGCAGGCGTGAACCTGGACCACCCCCTGCTTTAATAACCAGCTTTGCAGCTCTGCAAAGCCTTCGGGGGTCTGCGTGATGGCTTTATGTTTCAGCTTATTTTGTTCCTTTAACAGCACGACATCGACCTTATGTTTGGCTACGTCTATGCCTAGGAAGGCTTGCAACATGCATTGCTCCTTGTTGAAGTAACGGGCTTAAAAGTAAGAAATCTTGCCCAGGCCAACCTTGTTAATACAAGCTCTTCCCCAACGGGGAGGCCTTAGATACCGTACGGCCTTATGAACAAGAATTAAGAAAGGCACCTAATCTCGGGGGACAGGCAGGTTGTCCTTTCTCTTTCTCACTCGGATTCCCTTGTTTGTGACTTAATTTAGGCTCTTTTCAAGATACAAGGGGGACAGGCCGTGTCCCGCTGGGACATATCGCCCCCGGCTAGGGGCGGACGCGGCAAAAGAACAGCGTAACGATCATCGCAAGGAATGCCGCGAAAGAAGCCCCGGCGAGCAGGAGGGCAAACTAGCTTCCTAACGTCATTAGGCAAACCACACGGCGGAAAATAGGGAATTAGTGCCGGAAGTGGCGCATCCCCGTGAACAGCATGGCGATGCCGTGCTCGTCGGCGGCGGCGATGACTTCCTCGTCGCGGACCGAGCCTCCGGGCTGGATGACCGCGGTGACCCCGTGGCGCGCCGCCTCGTCGAGGCCGTCGCGGAAGGGAAAGAAGGCGTCCGAGCCCAGCACCGTGCCTTTCAAGGGAGACGCCGCCTTCAACGCGGCGATCTTCACCGAGTCGACGCGGCTCATCTGCCCCGCCCCGATGCCGATCGTGCGGTCGTCGCGGCAGAAGACGATGGCGTTGCTCTTGACGTGTTTGACGACCTTCCAGGCGAAGTCGAGGGCCTTCAGCTCCTCCGCGGTGGGCCGGCGTTTGGTGACGACCTTGGCCTCCGAGGCCGGCAGCATCTGGGTGTCGCGATCCTGGACCAGCATCCCGCCGACGACCTTCTTCATGTCCCAACCGGTGATCTCGTAGCGGCGAATCGGCAAGGTTTTGAGTAATCGAATATTTTTCTTCTGCTTGAGTATTTCCAAGGCCTCGGGCTCGTAGTCCGGCGCGATGATCGCCTCGAAGAAGGTCTTGCCGATCTCGGTCGCGGCGGCGACGTCGACCGCGCGGTTGAAGGCGATGATCCCGCCGAAGGCGCTGACCTCGTCGCAGGCCTTGGCCTTGAGGAAGGCGTCGGAGATCCCGCCCGTCGTGGTCGCCACGCCGCAGGGATTGCTGTGCTTGACGATGCAGCAGGCAGCCAGCTCGAATTCCTTCACCGTCTCGAGGGCCCCGTCCAAGTCCATGATGTTGTTGTAGGACAATTCCTTGCCGTGCAGCTGCCGGGCGTTGCCGACGCAGGGTTCGTCGCGCCAGCCTTCGGAATAATAAGCGGCCTGCTGGTGCGGATTCTCGCCGTAGCGCAGGTCGAAGATCTTGCGGTATTGCAGGTTGAGCGTCCCGCTGAACTTCTGGCGCTCCGGCTGGTGCGAGGGTTCTTTTAAGGAGGTCAGGAAATTGCTGATCGCCCCGTCGTAGGCCGCGCAGAAGGTGAAGACCTTGGCGGCCAACTCGAAACGCAGCTCGCGGGTGGTCTGCATCCCGTGGTTTTCGAGCTCGAGCAGGAGCTTGCCGTAGTCGGCCGGGTCGACGACCACCGTCACGTCCTCGAAGTTCTTCGCCGCCGCGCGCAGCATGCTGGGGCCGCCGATGTCGATGTTTTCGATCGCGTCCTCGAGGCTCACGCCCGCCTTCGCGACGGTCTGAACGAAGGGGTAAAGGTTGACCACGACCAAGTCGATGGGCTGGATGCCCTGCGAGGCCATCGCCCTCTGGTGCTCGGCGTTGGCGCGGATGTTCAAAATGCCGCCGTGGACCTTGGGATGCAGGGTCTTGACCCGGCCGTCCATCATCTCGGGGAAGCCGGTGTAGGCGCCGATGGGAGTGACTTTAAGCCCGTTTTCGACCAAGAGTTTCTCGGTGCCGCCCGTCGAGAGGAGCTCGACCCCGTGCTTCGCCAGGTACTTTGCCAGATCGACCAGTCCGGTCTTGTCGGAGACGCTGATCAGCGCCCGTTGAATCTTCGCCATGGTATCCCCTATTTCGCCAAAGAAGCCGTGCCTAAGAGACTTTTGATGTCCTCGTCCGTGAAGCGCACGCCCGCGCCGAAAAACCAGTCGAGCCCGTGCTCCCTGGAAATGAAATCGTCCAAGCCCGCCACCAGGAAGAGCGAGCGGGTCAGGTTGAGCTGGCTCAAGAACTTCAAGTGCGGGCGGTCCGCGCTGAAGTCGAAGGCCGAGAGCTGCAGGTTGACGGGGCCCTTCGTGTAGTCGACCCCGAAGCCGCCGGTGGACTCGATCAAGCCGCCGCGCAAGGTGAAGTCGTAGAGCTTCTTGCCCAGCTGCGCGGAGAAGCGGACCTTGTTGAAGTCCTGCGTCTCGGTGGTGATGGTGCTGGTCGCGCCGCCCGCGGTGGTGACGGTCGTGATCTGGGTCTTGTCGGAAGGCGAAGGATTGGGATCGTGAACGACCTCGAAGAGGAAGAACTTGTCGGGCCTCGGCTGGAAGCGCAGGCCGACGTAGTTCTTCACGTCCTTGGTCGAGCCCAGGTATTCCATGTGATAGTTGATCTCGGTCTCGATGCGCTTGATCCCGCTGGTCAGGTCGTTGACCGTGTCGAGGATCTCGTTGGTCTTCTCGATGGTCTGCGGGTCGTTGACGAGCTTGCCGAAGGAGCCTTGGCCGGAATTGACCTTGTCGGTGATCTCGGCGATGCGCTTGAGGGCGATCTCGATGTCGGGGGTCGAGGTCGCCGAGAAGGAACGCAGCTGGTCGGTCAAGGCGCGCATGTTGGCGACCACCGCCTCCATGTTGGCGGCGTTGTTGGTGCTGAAGCGGGCCAGGTTGGCGGTCAGTACCTGCATGTTTTTGAGGATCTCGGCGGTGTAGGAATGCTCGGAGACCGTGTAGGTCTTCATCGCCGCCGTGATTTCCTTCATGTCCGAGGTCAAGACCGAGAGGTCGCGCACCAGCTGCTGGTAATCGGCCGGCTGCTTGACCCGTCCCACGACCCCGCCCGCCTCGATCTGCGGCGCATCGGGGCTTCCGGGAAAAATCTCGATATAGGTGTCGCCCAGGACGCCGCGGGTGCGGATCTCGGCGGTCACGTCGTCGCCCAGCTTGACGTCCTTGCGCAGCTCGATCTCGACCTTCGCCTTGCGGTCGGGCGTGAGCGTGATGTCGCTGACCGTACCGACGGGAATGCCAGCCACCTGCACGGGGGTCTTCCTAGAGACGCCCTCGGCGTTCTCCATCAAGGTGTAAATCTTGTAGGTGCCGCCCGGGGTCCAGCCGAGCTGGCTCACGTCGAGCGTCAGGTAGGCGAGCAAGGCTATCGCCACGATGACGAAGACGCCGACTTTGGCCTCGGTAGAAAACTTTTTCTTCATCCGATGAAGTCCTTGTCCGCCTTACCCTGCAAGAAGCTTTGGATCCAGGGGTCCTTCGACTCGCGGAAGGCCTGCGGCGGCCCCTCTTCGAGGATCTTGCCCTGGTGAAGCATCGCGATCTTGTCCGCCATCTTGAGCGTCGACGGGATGTCGTGGCTCACGACGACGGAGGTGAGCCCGAAATTCTTCTGGGTTTCCAGGATCAAATTGTCAATCGAATCCGTCAGGATAGGGTCTAATCCGGTGGTGGGCTCGTCGTAAAGGATGATCTCGGGGTCCAGCATCAGGGCCCGGGCCAGGCCCACCCGCTTGCGCATGCCGCCGCTCAGCTCGGAAGGCATCTTGAGCTCGACGTCCTTGAGGCCCACCTTGGCCAATTTGTCCAAAACTTTGTCGTGGATTTCCTCTTCCCCCATGTCGGTGTGTTCCCTCAAGGGAAAGGCCACGTTGTCGAAGACGTTCATCGAGTCGAAGAGGGCCGCGTTTTGAAACAGCATCCCGAATCGCTTGCGCAGCTCGTTCTGGTCCCGACCGGAGAGCTCGAACATATCCATACCCTCGACCAGCACCTTGCCGCTGTCGGGCGCCATCAGGCCGATCATGGTCTTGAGCAGGCAGCTCTTGCCCTCGCCGGAGCGGCCGATAATGACCGTGATCTTGCCCCGCGGGACCTCGAGGCTGAGGCCGTCCATCACCCTCTGCCGGCCGAAGGCCTTGTGAAGGTCTTGCAATGCGATGGCGGCTTCGGCTCGGGCGTTCATCTCTTTCGTCCCTCAATTCGGAAAAATCTGCAGCAGCCAGGTGGCCAGGAAATAGTTCAGGATCAAGACCGTCACCGAACCGGCCACCACCGCCTGCGTCGTGCTGCGTCCCACTCCCTCGGCCCCGTTGGTGGTGTGGTAGCCCTTGTAACAGGCGATCAGGCTGAGGATGAAGCCGAAGACGACCCCCTTGATCAAGCCTTGGTAGAAGTCCTCCGGCTCGACGATCGTATGGTAGCGCATCAGGTAGGGCCCTTCGGGGATCTGCAGAAGGTAGATCGAGACCACGTAGGAGCCCAGCAGGCCCATCCCGTTGAAGACGCCGACCAATAGCGGCACCATCACGGTGCTCGCGATGACCCGAGGCACCACCAGGTAGTTGATCGGCGGCACGGCCATGCTCTTCAGGGCGTCGATCTGCTCGGTGACGCTCATCGTGCCGATCTCGGCGGCCATGGCGCTGCCGGCGCGGGCGACAATCATCAGGGCGGTGAAGACGGGGGCCAACTCGCGGGAGAGGGCGATGCCGACGGTCGAGCCGACCAAGGACTCGGCGTTGAAGAGGCGGAAGGCCGAGCCGGTCTGCAGGGCGAAGACCATGCCCGCGAAGAGGCCGACCAGGGCGATGATCACCGTGGAGTTGACGCCGATCTTCATCATCTCGCGGAACAGGACCCGGACGTGGAGGGTGCCGCGAAAGGACCATTGGATCGTCTCGAGGCAAAAATAGACGAAACGGCCCAGGCCCTGAATGACGCCGGTGAAGGGCCGGCCGACGCGGATCAGGGCCTCGTTTAGCCGGGCGTTGCGGGTGAAGAAGTCCTGGAAAAACTCGATCACGAGCCCTCCCCCGCGTAGGCGCGCGGCACCCGACGGCTCACCGCGCAGAATAACTCGTAAGAGATCGTCCCCGCCTTGGCGGCCAACTCCTCCGCCGGCAGCCCCGGGCCCCAGAGCAAGACCGGGTCGCCGAGGTCGACTCCCGGGATGTCGGTGACGTCGACCATGGTGAGATCCATGCAGACCCGCCCCGCCACCGGCGCGCGCCGCCCGCGGATCAGGACCTCGCCGCAATTGCTGAGATGACGGATGTAGCCGTCGGCATAGCCCACCGGCAGGACGGCGATGCGGCTCTCGCGGGGCGCGACCCAGGTGCCGCCGTAACTGACCGCGGTGCCCTTCGGCACCGTCTTGAGGCTGACCACGGCGGTCGTAAAGCTCATGACGGGCTTCAGCGCCGCGCCGGCCGCGAAGCGCGGGTTGGGGTTGGATCCGTAGAGCATGATGCCGGGCCGGGCCCAATCGCCGGCGGCGACCTTGCCGCCCAGGATCGCCGCGCTGTTGGCTATATGAAAAACCTTCGCCTCGGGCGCCTCGCGCTTGAGCAGGGCCCGGGCCTCCTCGAAACGACGACACTGATCGGCGGTGGGCCCCTCGAAGCTGAGATCGGCCTGGGCCAGGTGGCTCATCACGCCGAGCAGCTTCAGTTGAGGCGCCGCCTGCAGGGCCTTGAGGGCCCGGGGTAATTCCTGGGGCAGGAAACCCAGCCGGGTCATCCCGGTGTCGACCTTGAAATAGACGCCTAAGGGCTCGGCGGCGGAAGACTGGAGCGCCTGCATCTGCGCCTCGTTATAAAGAACCGGGGTCAAGGCATAGCGGGCCAGCGTCGCCGCATCGGCGTTGAAGGGCCCGCCGAAGAGCAGGATGGGCGCCTTCAGCCCGGCCTCGCGAAGCTCCACGCCCTCCTCGGGGCAGGCGACGCCCAGCGCCGCCGCGCCGGCGCCTTCGAGGACCCGGGCGACCGGGACGGCGCCGTGGCCGTAGGCGTTGGCCTTCACCACGCCGACCATCGGGGCGCCCTCTCCGGCCAGGCGTTTGGCCAAAAGAAAATTCTCCCGCAGCGCCGCGAGGTCGATCCGGGCCACCGTCGGGCGAAATTGGTTTGAAATGGAGCTTTCTTTCATGCTTAAGCTGTCCGGACCCAAGGCTATTAGCCGCCCGGAACCCTATGTCAACACTTCAGATCACCCACCTCGGACATGGCACCAATCTGCTGCAAATCCAAGGGCAGAATTTCCTGACCGACCCGGTTTTCTCCCAGAAAGTCTTCATGTTTTTCAAGCGCCGCAAGCCTGCGGGCCTGACGCCCGAGGCCCTGCCGCCCCTTTCGGCAATACTGGTCAGCCACGCCCATTACGACCACCTGGATATCTTCAGCTACAAGTACTTTAAAACGACGATTCCGATCATCGTGCCCAAGGGCTTGGGGGGCGTCGTCCGGAAGTTTTTGCCCAACCCGGTGGTGGAGATCCCCGCCGGCGGCAAGCACCTGCACCAGGGCGTCGAGATCCACGCCCTGCCCGTCCAGCACCGCGGCTGCCGCTGGGTGCCGATCCGCTATCGCGCGGCGACGGCCTATCTGCTGAAGGCCCCCGAGGGCTGCGTCTATTTCTGCGGCGACAGCGGCTACGGGCCGCACTTCAAAAAGGCCGGCGAGGCCTTCCCGATCGACGTCGCCCTGTTGCCGATCGGCGGCTATCACCCGCGCTGGTGGCTGAAGCGGCAGAAGATGACGCCAGAGGAGGCCCTGCAGGCCTTCGAGGACCTGCAGGCCAAGCGGATGGTGCCGATCAATTGGGGCGTCTTCGACTTTTGGCGGGAAAATCCGGAAGAGGCTTGGAAGCGGCTGGAGGCGGAGGTGGGGAAGAAGGGCTTGTCGTCGAGAGTGCATTTGTTGCAGCCGGGCGAATCCTGGCGTCCCTGAGTCCCGTTGACTTTCGCGCGTTTCGCTTCTATAAATTTTTCGCTTTCGAAATAACCCTAGGGGAGCCTGACGGCTGAGAGTTCCGAGCGCAATCGGAAGACCCTTCGAACCTGATCCGGTCAATGCCGGCGTAGGAAAGCGGTTGCGCTGCGCGACCCGCAGATCCGCGTCTTCGCCTCCTATGTCGTGGTGTTCGTGGCCGCCGTGGCGATAAACCTCGAGGTGGTGCCGCATTCGGAGCGAGAGAAAAAACGCATGAGCGAGGGGGATGAGGTGGAGGTTTTTCATGCGGTGGGCGGGGGATAAATTTTTATTTTGTATTTTGCGGCATCCGTAGGGGCCGTTCGCGCTTGTCCTCCGAAGGGAGGAACGGCCCCTACAGGGCAACGCATAGCAACTATATTTTCATAGGTAAGGACCATGTCACTTCAAATCGCCGACAAAACCTTTAACTCCCGCCTGATCCTCGGCACCGGCAAATACCCCTCGCACGAGGTTATGCGCACCGCCCACGAGGCCTCCGGCACCGAAATGGTCACCGTCGCCATCCGGCGCATCGACCTCAACGCGCCCAAGGGCGAATCGCTGCTCGACTTCATCGACCGCAAGAAGATCGCCCTGCTGCCCAACACCGCCGCCTGCTTCACCGCGAACGACGCGATCAAGACCGCGCGCCTCGCGAGGCAGGCCCTCGAGACGAACTGGATCAAGCTCGAGGTCATCGGTGACGAGAAGACCCTCTTCCCCGACGTCGCGGCCACCTTGCAAGCCGCGGAGGTCCTGGTGAAGGAAGGCTTCATCGTCCTGCCCTACATCATGGACGATCCCGTCGCCTGTAAGCGGCTCGAGGAGATCGGCTGTCCCGCCGTGATGCCTCTGGCCGCACCGATCGGATCGGGACTCGGCATCCGCAATCCTTACAACCTGCGGATCATTTTAGAACAGGCCCAGGTGCCGGTGATCGTCGACGCCGGGGTCGGCTGCGCCAGCGACGCCGCCGTCGCGATGGAGCTGGGCTGCGCGGCCCTCCTCATGAATACCGCCGTCGCCGGGGCTCAGGACCCGGTGAAGATGGCGCGGGCGATGCGGGCGGCGGTCGAGGCGGGGAGGCTTTCTTATGAGGCGGGCAGGATCCCGAAGAAGTTGTACGCCAGCGCCTCGAGCCCGCTGGAAAATGTCATTCGGTAGGGGCAGGCGCGGGGGCCCGCCTCTACGAAATCTGCGCGAAGCCATTTGAAAATTAATTTGTCAGCGGCCCCTACGGATTCAGCGACCATCACCTTAGCGGAGAGACCATAGAAAATGTCCACCCTCCCCCAAAAAATGCTCGAAAAGCTCCAAGAACTCGACGCCGAGGCGACGCGGCCCTTCCCCAACTCGCGCAAGATCTATGTCACCGGCAGCCGTCCCGACCTCCGCGTCCCCATGCGCGAGATTTCTCTGAAGCCGCCCCACGAACCGCTCTGCGTCTACGACACCTCCGGCCCCTACACCGACCCCGCCGTCCGGATCGACCTGATGAAGGGCCTGCCGCCGCTGCGCGCCGCCTGGATCGAGGAGCGATGTGACACCCAAACTTTATCGGACCTCAGCTCGCGCTACGGCCGCCGCCGCGCCGCCGACGCCCAATTGCAGGCCCTGCGCTTCGAGCACACCGTCCGCCGGCCGCGCCGCGCCCTGCCCGGCCGCAACGTCAGCCAGATGCACTACGCGCGGCGGGGCATCGTCACCCCCGAGATGGAATTCATCGCCATCCGCGAAAACCAAAGGCTCGAGGCCCTGCGCGAGGGCGAGCAGCACCCCGGCCAATCCTTCGGCGCGGCGATCCCAAAAATCCTCACGCCCGAGTTCGTCCGCGACGAGGTCGCCCGCGGCCGCGCCATCATTCCCGCCAACATCAACCACCCCGAGCTCGAGCCCATGATCATCGGCCGCAATTTCCTGGTGAAGATCAACGCCAACCTGGGCAACTCGGCCGTCACCTCTTCCATTCAGGAAGAGGTCGAGAAGCTGCTCTGGGCCATCCGCTGGGGCGCCGACACGGCGATGGACCTCTCTACCGGCAAGAACATCCACGAGACCCGCGAATGGATCCTGCGCAACAGCCCGGTGCCCATCGGCACCGTCCCGATCTACCAGGCCTTGGAAAAGGTCGGGGGCAAGGCGGAGGAGCTGACCTGGGAGATCTACCGCGACACGCTGATCGAGCAAGCCGAACAGGGCGTCGATTACTTCACCATCCACGCGGGCGTGCGCCTGGCCTATGTCCCGCTCACCGCCAAACGCGTCACCGGCATCGTCTCGCGCGGCGGCTCCATCATGGCGAAGTGGTGCCTCGCCCACCATCAAGAGAACTTCCTCTACAGCCATTTCGAAGAGATCTGCGAAATCATGAAGGCCTACGACGTCTCCTTCTCGCTGGGCGACGGCCTTAGGCCGGGCTCCATCGCCGACGCCAACGACGCCGCGCAGTTCGCCGAGCTGGAGACGCTGGGGGAATTGACCAATATCGCGTGGCGGCACGAGGTGCAGACGATGATCGAGGGCCCCGGCCACGTCCCCATGCACCTGATCCAGGAAAACATGACCAAGCAGCTCGCCGTCTGCGGCGAGGCGCCCTTCTACACCCTGGGCCCGCTCACCACCGACGTCGCGCCGGGCTACGACCACATCACCTCGGCGATCGGCGCCGCGATGATCGGCTGGTTCGGCACCGCGATGCTCTGCTACGTCACGCCCAAAGAGCACCTCGGCCTCCCCGACCGCGACGACGTCAAGGCCGGCATCATCGCCTACAAGATCGCGGCGCACGCCGCCGACTTAGCCAAGGGCCACCCCGGGGCGCAGCGGCGCGACAACTCGCTTTCCAAGGCCCGCTACGAGTTTCGCTGGGAGGACCAGTTCAATCTCTCCCTCGACCCCGACACGGCCCGCGCCTACCACGACGCCACGCTCGGCCAAGAATCCGCCAAGCTGGCCCATTTTTGTTCGATGTGCGGGCCCCACTTCTGCTCGATGCAGCTCACCCAGGAGGTTCGGGATTACGCCGAAAAACAAGGCCTTGGGGATCCGGAGGCCGCCCTGCGCCGGGGCTTGGAAGAAAAATCCAAGGAATTTCATCAACGTAGCCACCGAATCGACTGAGACGATTCCCCCGAAAAAATAATTTCGAAGTAAATTCACCTCCTTGCGGCAAGGCTCTTGCTATGTGCAATTCCTGTACATAGAATCGCACAATCCAATCTCCAAGGTTTTGTGGGTAAATGGGGTTTCATCAGAGAAGGCGGATGTTCCGCCGTTCTCCTCCTCCCAAACGGTAGCCCGGGCTCTTACCGCCCGGGCTATTTTTTTGGCCGAAAAAAAGGCCCGGGCCTTGGGGGCCCGGGCCTTCTAGGTATTCCTGGGAGCTGGATTACCTCAAAAATTGACATCGAGCGTGGTCGTCGCGCCGGCGCTCACGCTGACCGCGGTCGCTTGCGTGGGAAATCCGCAGGTCGAAGCGAGCACTTCGTAATCGCCCGCGCTCAACTCCGCCGAATAGCTCGCCCCGTTGAGGACGTCGATCGAATCGACCTCCACCACCTCGGGCAGGCCGGCAACCGTCAGATCCTGCTGGACGCTTAAGTTCGCGAAAGTCTCGGCGTCGGCCCCGGTGATCCCGACAAGACCGGCGAGGGTGCCGGAGGGCGCCGCGGTCAAGACGAAGTCCTGAACCGGGGTCTGCCCGGGCAAGGCCGTGAGGTTCACCGCCGTCGCGGCGAAGCCGGGGGCGGTCGCGACGATATTATAGTCGCCGGGCTTGAGGAAGAGCTGGTAATCGCCGTTGGCGTCGGTCAAGGTCGCCGTCTGAACCATGACCGCGTCCTCCGGGTTGGCCGCGGTCGGATCGAAGATCTGCGCGCTGACCTGGGCGTCGGCAACCCCCGCCAAATCCGCGCCGTTGGTGACCCGTCCGGTCACCAGCGTGAAATCGGCCGTCTCGAGCAGCTTGATCGTCGGCTTGAGGTTATAAATGCCGCTGTTGCCGGCCACCACCACCGAGGCCGCCGCGTCGAAATCGAGGATCAGCTCGGTGGTCTGGTTTTCGGCGACGTCGCACTTGCCGGCGCAGACAATCTTGAGTCCGGTCTGCTCGCCGCTGGGGACGGTCAGCTCATGGATCTCGGAATCGTCCGCGTCGATCACGTAGTTCGCGAAGGGGTGTGTGTGGCAGAGGATGTTCGGCGAGGCGTCCGGCGTCGTGCCGATGATCAGGCGGATCTGGGAATAGCTCCCCGCCTCCAGCGGTCCCTCGCCTAGGCCCTCGACCACGCCGTCGGTGAGATCCAATAAATTGTAAGTGCGATTCGGTTCGGCTACCGTCTGCCAACCGCCTTCGTCGTCCGATCCGGGCCCGTTGCGGTGCACTTGAATTTCGCTGATCGTGACGTAGACCGCGGCGTAGTCCTCGGTCGGCGCATCGGTGAGGCCGACCGACATCGTCCCCGTCCCGCCGCCGCCGCAAGCCGCCAAAGTTGTTAGGGCCAAAATGCCCAACGTTTTGTACGCAGTTTTTTTGAAAGAATGAATCATACGTGTCCTCCAGGTATGGGTTCCTTGCCCTTGAATACGAGGTGGGACGACGCGACGCGCTGGACGGCCACAAAAAAATTCTCAAGTATTTTTAAGAAATTAGCCCGACGGAGCGCCGGACTTTCTTCAGAAGGGAGGCGCTGAGCTCGATCACCTGCCCCGGCTTGAGCGAACCCAGCTCCACCTCGCCGTGCTTGACGCGAATCAGTCTTTGCACGCCGATGCCGAAGGTCTCCAACATGCGCCGGATCTCGCGCTTGATCCCCTCGCCCAGGACGATCTCGAGCCACAGGCCTTCGGAAGCCGGCAAGGGTTTCACCGAAAAGACGTGCACCTCCTTCTCCTCGAGGCGAATCCCTTCGCGCAGGCGGCGGCGCTCCTCCGCCGTGGGCAGGCGCGTCACTTGGACATGGTAGACCTTGCGCACCTGGAAAGAGGGATGGGTGTAGCGCTGCAAGAGCTCGCCGTCGTCGGTGAGCAGCAGCAGGCCCTCGGACTCTTTGTCGAGGCGGCCGACGGCGTTCACCGCCTTGGGCAAATCGAGCAAGTCGAAGACGGTCTTGCGCCCGAAGTCGTCGCGCTTGGTGACGACCACGCCGCGCGGCTTGTAGTAGGCGTAGTAGCGGTGGAATCGGGAGCGCCGGATGGGCCGGCCGTCGACGAGGACAACGTCGCTCTCGGGATCGGCCTTCGCGCCCAGTTCGCGGACGACCTTGCCGTTGACCTTCACACGGCCTGCCAGGATCAGGGCTTCGGCGGCGCGGCGGCTGGAGACGCCGGCGCGGGAGAGGATTTTCTGCAGGCGTTCCATGGGGGACCGGCGGGGCTTAAGACTCGGCGACGGGCGGAGTCGCAGCCTCGGCGGCCTTCTCCTCGGCCTTTTCCTCGGCGAAGATGCCGCGCTCGACGTCGCGGAGGTCCTTCAGGCTGGCCTCGAGGTCCTGGAAGGCCTCTTCTTCCTCCTCATCCAAGGCCGCGATCATCTGCTGGACGCCCTCGCCCTCAAGGAGTGACTCTTCTTCTTCGGTCTCCTCCGCGGTGTTTTCGACGACGACGCCCTCGCCCGCCGTCTTCTTTTGGAATTCCTCCTCGAGCTCCCGGAACTCCTTCAAGGTCGGCAGCTCCTGCAAGCTCTTGAGCTGGAAGAGCTCGAGGAAGTCCTGCGTCGTGCCGTAGAGCATGGGTTTGCCGGGCTCGTCCTTCTTGCCGACGATGCGCACCAAGTTCTTCTCGAGCAGGGTCTTGAGCACACCGCCGGAATCGACGCCGCGGATCGCGTCGATCTCGACCCGCGTCACCGGCTGACGGTAGGCGACGATGGCGAGGGTCTCGAGGGAGGGCTTGGAGATCTTGGTGGGCTTGGGCTGGTAGAACTGCCGCAGGATAACCGCGTTCTCCGGCCGCGTGCGGAACTGCCAGCCGCCGGCGACCTCGCCGAGCAGGATGCCGCGGGCGGGGTTCTCCAAGTATTCTTGGGCCAGCTCGGAGAGGGCCTGCTGGATGTCGGCGCGACTGGTCTTCTCTTCCTCCTTGGCGGCGGCCGCGCTGAGTTGGGCGGCGACGTCGGTCGGGACGGAAGGCTCGGTCTCCGCAACCTCGGCGCCGGCGGGTGCGGCGGCCGCCTCGACGGACTCTCCGGCCTCGACCTCTCCCTCCGCCGCCTCGGCCTGCGGGGGTTTATTCATTTCTTCTTCGTAATTTTGCACGGCGACCAGCATGTCCGAAACCTTCAAGGGTGTTTCGGACACGAAGATCAGGCTTTCGAGAAAGGATTTGAGTTTGGCGCTTTCCATAGGGGGATTCCTTATTACTGAATCGTCACGTTCGCCTCGAGATTTTGCAGGTCGGCGCCTTCGAAGGCCGGCACCAAATAGATCTCACCGTAAGTCTGGCTCTGCGTCACCTGCAGGACTTTCATGCGCACCATCTCGAGCACCGCGAGGAAGGTCACGATCAATCCCCCGCGGGTGGCCTGGCCGTCGAAGAGCTGGCGGAACTCAAGCATCGACTGGCCGCGCATCTTGTCCATCAGCTCGTAGATCCGCTCGGTGACCGAGACGCGCTCGACGCGGACCTCGTGGACCGTCGTCTTGGGCGCCTTCTTGAGCATCTCGTAGAAGCAGCTGATCAGCTGGAATAGGTCCACCTCGACGGGGGCCTCCTCTTCCTCGATCGGGTCCGGCGTCATGCCGTGGGCGAAGACGTCGCGGCCCAGCATGGGGCGGGCGGCCAGCGCGTTGGCGGCCTCTTTGTAGCGCTGGTACTCGAGGAGGCGGCGGATCAGCTCGGCGCGCGGGTCCTCGCCCTCCTCGTCCTCCTCGCCCTTGTCGTGGTCGGGCAGCAGCAGCTTGCTCTTGATGTGGGCCAGCTCGCTCGCCATCAGCAAAAAGTCGCCGGCCAAGTCTATGTTCAGCTCTTCGAGCAGGTTGAGGTACTCCATGTACTGCTCGAGGATGAGCGAGATCGGTATGTCGATGATATCGACGTCGTTCTTCTTGATCAGGTGCAGCAGCAGGTCGAGCGGGCCCTCGAAGACCTCGAGGTCGACCTTGTAGGCGTTCTGCGTTTCGCTCAGCATAGCCCCATCCTCTCGTAGACGCGTTTCAAATGCGCTTGCGCGACCTTGCGGGCCTCGGCGGCACCGGCCTCGAGGATCTCCTCGAGAACTTTCGGCTGGGCCTCCAGCGCGCGGCGCCGCTCCTGGATCGGTTTCAGGAAGGCCAGCAGGTTTTCGGTCGCGAGCTTCTTGTCCTCCACGCAGCCGATCTCGGCGGCGCGGCACTGCAAGTTGACCCGCGAGACGAGCTCGGGCGGCGAGAAGAGCCGGTGGTAGTCGAAGACGTTGCAGATGTCCGGGTTGCCCGGATCGCTCTTGCGGATCCGCGCCGGATCGGTCACCGCGTCGCCCATCTTCTTGCGGACCGCGGCCTCATCGTCGCTCAGGTAGATCGCGTTGCCGTAGCTCTTGGACATCTTTCTTCCGTCGAGACCGGGCACCTTCGGCGCCTGCGTCAGCAGGGCCTGAGGCTCGACGAAGGTCTCGCCGTAGAGGTGGTTGAAGCGCCGCAGCACCTCGCGGGAGAGCTCGAGGTGGGCGACCTGGTCCTGCCCGACGGGCACCAAGTGCGCGTTGTAGATCGCCACGTCCGCCGTTTGCAAGAGCGGATAGCCCAAAAAGCCGTAGGTCGAGAGGTCGCGGTCTTTGAGCTCGTTTTTCAGCTCTTTATAGCTGGGCACCCGCTCCAGCCAGCTGATCGGCGTGAGCATCGAGAGCAGGAGGTGCAGCTCGGCGTGCTCCGGCACCCGGGATTGCAAGAAAATCGTGCAGCGCTTGGGGTCGAGGCCCGCGGCCAGCCAGTCGAGCAGGATGTCGCGACAGGCCTGGCGCAGGATCTTGGGGTCCTGGTACTCGGTGGTCAGGGCGTGCCAATCGGCGATGAAGAAAAAACAGCGGTATTGGTCTTGCAGCTCGAGCCAATTCTTCAGCACGCCGAAGTAGTGGCCTAGATGAAGTTTGCCGGTGGGACGCATCCCGCTGACGACGATCTTGCTTGGATTCATTCGGTCCATCTCTCACGAAGGTATCAGAAACTCGGCCATCCGCTGCACCGGGACCCGAAGATACCGGAATCCGCCGGCGTAAAAAAGCGCGACGATCGCGAAAATTCCGTAGCCCGCCATGCGGTCGTAGGCACGGGCCCAACGCTCCGGCAAGAGCCCCGAGAGCACCTTGCCGCCGTCCAGCGGGTGTACCGGAATCAGGTTGAAGAGCGCAAGGCCCAGGTTGATCCAAATCGAAATTTCGACGAGGCGCAGCGAGGTGTCGGCGACGCTGAGATACAGCGGGGCCTCCGCCCAGGGCAGATCCCCGAGCCTCGGCAGGATCTCCAAAAGCAGCCGCAGCAGAAGCGCGAAGCCCAAGGCCAGGCCGAGGTTGCTCAGGGGGCCGGCCAAGGCGATCCACAGGCCATCCCGGCGCGGACGCCGCAAGCGCCCCTCATCCACCGGCACGGGCTTGCCCCAGCCGGCGATCGGCAAGGCGCCGGGGGCCAGCCAGGAGACCAGGGGCAGGAGGACCGTTCCCAATAAGTCCATATGGGCGAAGGGGTTGAGGGTCAGGCGGCCGGCCTCTTTGGCCGTAGCGTCGCCCAAACGATAGGCCACCAAGCCGTGGGCCGCCTCATGGCAGGACAGGGCAAAGAGGAAAGCAGGCATGTACAGAAATAGCAGACTGAGGCGCTCGGCCGTCATGTAAGGGCTCTAACAAAGATTCAACAGTGGGGCAACGGAACCTTCCATTTTTTCTCTAGCTTTTTTGACAACTTAAGTTAAAGTTCCTCGAAATTAAATCCACTTAACTCCTTAGACTTCGATTTTGCTTCGCTTCCCCGGGTAGAGCTAAGTGAATTAATTTTTTGCATGTCTTTTTCGCTCGGCAGTACCTCAACATTTCTACACGGGCTCCCTCACGAGCCGCGTTCGACCTCCAACACCTTCTCCGCCTCCGAATGGATACTTCGCCTATTAAATGAACCTTCGCAGACCGGCGACGGCCGCCCCTCGACGGAGGGATTGGGCCGCCTCTCCGCCTCGCGCGTCGCCGAATGGCGCGCCCGCCTCGGAGCCGCGTCTTGGGCCGAGTTGGAGTCCCTTGGTCAGGAGCAAGACGCCGGCCTTTTTTTCGAAGCCCTACTGGCCTTTGGCCGCCGCTGCGAAGCCGACGACCGCCCCGACTTGGCCTTTGCCGTCTACGGCCTCCTGCGGGAGGGGACCGGATTCTCCGGTATCGACGCCCGCGCCGCGGAGCGGCTCCAAGCTATTCAAGGCGTGGGGGCCGCGGGGCCGCGCGCCGAATTCCTGCTGCGCCGCCTCGCCGTCGAGGCCAGCGATCCCGCGCTAATCCTCAGCATGGGCTTGGCCGGTGCTGCCTATCGCGTCAGCCGCCTGGGCCTGCTCGGCAGGCTGGCCTCCTCGCCGGGCGCCACTTCCTTCACCCGCGGCTTCGGCGCCCGAGCCACGGCCAGCCTCGGCGCCTTCCTCGTCGAGGCCAGCACCTTCACCGCGGCCGCCCATGGCTTGAACGAGGCCTTCGGTAGGCCTCAAGACTGGAGCCTCCGCGGGCTCGGGCACAGTTGGGCCGCCGGCGCCCTCACCTTGGGCAGCTTGAAATTTTTCGGCTGGGCGGGGGGCCGGCTCTACCAGCGGGCCCTCGGCGCCGAGGGCCTGGCAGCTGTCGCCAGCCCCGGCCTGGGCCGGACGCTGTTCCAGCAAGGCAGCATGTTCGCCGGCATCCTGAGCGCTCATCGCCTCGAAGAGGCCCTGGGCCTGCGCGTCCGGCGCGACGGCGCCACCACGCTGGTCGATGGGCTGGCGACCTTGCTGCAATTCAATGTTGCGGGACGCCTCAGCCACCACGCCTTTGGCGAGGGTTGGCGCGCCTGGGAGCGAGGCCTCGACTTGCATACCGAGGCGATCGCCCGCCGGTTGCCGGAGCGTCCTACCGGCACCGGTGGCCTGAACCCCGCCTGGGTCCTCGCCTCGGGGCCTAGACTCGCTTTCAGCGGACCCAAGGCGCGCGATCCCATTCGGGGTCCCTTCCTGGTCTTCATGGAAGGCCTCGGCGACAAGGGCACACCGGAATCAGGCCCCGGCAGCCAACGCGGAGACCCTAGCCCCGTCCGGGAGTCCAATTCCCGCCCCGAGAGTACGGCGGAAACCGTAAGCCCTTCCGAGGAGCCGATCTCCTGGCTGCCGAAGGGGCCTCAACAATTGGAAGTCGCCTTGCGGGAATTTCTCAACATGCATCCGCATTCCGCGGTGGTCTTCGAGCTGAATGCGCCGGAACACGGCGGCCACCCCGAAGGTACCGTCCTGATGATCAACCGGCGCCTGACGGAGATGTTCGGCTACTCCGAAGCCGAGGCCCTCGGGCGCTCGCTCCAGACCTTCATGCACCTGCGGGACATGCCGTTTTTCCGCAATCTCTCCGAAAGCCTCCTGCAAAACGGCACGCTCGACCTGCCCGAAGTGCGCTATCGCCGCAAGGACGGGACCTCGATCTGGTGCAACACCACCGGCATGGTCAAGCGGGTCAACGGCCGCAGCCTGGGATTCGCCTTCCTCGAGGACATCACCGAGCGCCGCCGCGAGCGGGCCGCCCTGGAGGTCAGCGAGGTGCGAAACCGGGCCCTGATCGGCGCCCTCCCCGACCTGCTCTTCCGCATCCGCGCCGACATGACCTTCCTGGACGTCCGGCTCCCCCAGGCCGGTCAATTCGTGCTGCCGGCGGAGCAATTGATCGGCACCCGCGTCCATGACCTGCCGCTCCCGGAGGAATTGAAGGAATTCGGCATCGCCACCATGCGCCGGGCCCTAGAGACGGGTACCTTCCAACGCGTGGAATATGAATTGCCCATGCCCGACGGCAGCCGCCGCCACCAGGAGGCCCGCGTCAGCCCCAGCGGCGCGGACGAGGTCGTCGTCATCGTGCGGGACACCACCGATCTGAAACGCGCCGAGCAGCACCGCATCGCCGCGGAACGCCTTGACGCCGTGCAGATGCTGAGCCGAGGGCTGGCCCACAATATCGCCAATCGCCTGGCGGTAGTGCTGCCCTACCAAAGGTACAACCAAGAGACGATGGAAGGGCTCCGCGACCTCTTCCGGTCGCTCGCGGACAAACCCGCCAACGGCGGGGACCCCTTGCTCTACGAGCCGTTCCTCCAGGAGCTTGCCGAGCTCCACGATTCGACCGTCCGCGGCGGCAACCGGCCGGCAACCCTGACGTTGGACAGCCCCCGAGCAGTGTACCGGGCCATCGAGCAGATTTTGACCAGGGCCCTCGAAGACCACCAGGTGAGTCAGGAAAACGCCAATCTCATCCTCTCGGCCATCGAGAGTTTCCGCAGGCTGAGCACGGAGCCCCAGGCCGGCCCGCCCTTCGACTTGAATTCCCTCTTAGAACCCGCCGACCTGCGAGGCATGTTGGGCGAAGGCCCCGACTTGGTCGTCCGCCGCGCGCCGGGCGCGGCGATGGTCCCTGGGCCCCGCAGCCACATCGCGGACGCCTTACAAAACCTGATCGTCAACGCGCGCGACGCCATGCAAGGAAGCGAGCGCCGCCTGCTGCTGATCGACGCCTCTGCCGTGGATTTGAGCCCGGAGGCATTGGCCGCTCTGCAAAGCCTCTCCCCCGGCCCCTTGCCCACCGCCGGCGGCCGGTACCTGCGCCTGAGCGTCAGCGACACCGGATCGGGAATCGACCCGGAGGCGCGCCACCGCATCTTCGAGGCCTATTACTCGACCAAACCGACCGCCCATGTCGGGTCCGGAAACCGAGGCCTCGGCTTGGCCATGACTTACAAACACATCAAGGACGCCGGAGGCTTCATCACGGTGGAGAGCCAAGTGGGCGAGGGCACGACCTTCCACCTCTACCTCCCCAGCGTCGCCGCCCCGCGTTCCGAGCCCGTCCAGGAGGACCCTAGGATCTCCCTCGAGCAGAAGCTGGAGGCCTATTTCCGGTCGCAGGGCACCTTTCCGCGCTGACCTTCAAGACCTGGGATGAAATTTATGGATCGCCTTGAGGCGCTCGGGGGTGACGTGGGTGTAGACCTGCGTCGTCGCCAAGTCGGCGTGACCCAGCATGGCCTGCACCGAGCGAAGGTCGGCGCCGTGGTTGAGCAGGTGGGTCGCGAAGGAATGCCGCAGCTTGTGCGGGCTCACGTCTTTCTTGATGCCGGCCTTTTTCGCATAGGCCTTGAGCAAAAGGAAAAACTGCTGCCGCGTCATCTTGCCGCCGCGGTTGCTCAGGAACAGGGCGTCGGAGAGCCGCTTCTTGGTCAGCTTCGGCCGGGCGAGCTCGAGGTACTCCTTGAGACAGGCCAGGGCCGAGCGGCCCACGGGGACCAGGCGCTCTTTCGAGCCCTTGCCCAGCACGCGGACGAAACCCATGTCGAGGTGCACGTCGCCCGAGGCCAGACCGACCAGCTCGGAGACCCGCAGGCCGCTGGCGTAGAGCAACTCGAGCATGGCGCGGTCGCGGCGCCCGAGCGGGGTCGTCGGGTCGGGCTGGGCGAGGAGCGCGTCGATTTCCTCTTGATTCAGGTACTGCGGCAGGGCTCGGCCCATCTTGGGCAGCTCGACCTTGAGCGTGGGGTCGTGCTGGAGCCACTTTTCCTTCAAGCCGTGGCGGTAGAACATGCGCAGGGTCGTGAGCCGCCGCGCGGTGCTGCGGCCCTTTTGCCCGCGGTCGTACTCGAAGCTCAAGAACTCGCGGAGGTCGATCTCGCTTAATTCCAGCAGGCCCTTGCGACGCTTCGTCTCGACGAATTGGGTGAAGTGCAGCAGGTCGCGGCGGTAGCTCTCGACGGTGTTGCGGGCGAGGTTGCGCTCGACGCGCAGGACGTCGAGGAAGGACTCGATGAGGTTGAGGTTCGCCGCTTGCATCGTGGCCGCATCTTAAATAAGGAGGAACGCGATGTCCACGAAGGTTTACATCCCGCCGCCCAAGGAGCTCGAATTCCTCCCCGCCCCGCCCCCGCTCGAGGGGCCGGGGCCCTTCGTCTTGGAGATCGGCCCGGGCAAGGGGGAATTTCTCCTGCACCTGGCCGAGCAAGAGCCCGGCGCGACCTTCGTCGCGGTGGAGATCCGCCGCGGCCGCTTCGCCAAGATCGCCAAGCGCGCCGCCGCCCGCGGCCTGAAGAACGTCTTCCTGGTGCTGGGCGACGCGCGGGAGTGCCTGACGCGGCTGTTTCGCCCCGGGCTCTTCGAGCGCATCTACGTCTTGTTCCCCGACCCCTGGCCGAAGCGCCGCCACAGCAAGCACCGCCTGCTCAAGCCCGAGCTGCTCGCCCGCCTGCGCGACTACCTCAAGCCGGGCGGGGCAATCTACAACGCGACGGAC